>JAICJK010000505.1 GCA_025928415.1 Solirubrobacteraceae bacterium
AGAGCTTGGGCGGCGTGGTGCGCGCGACCCGCCCGGCGACGTGGCTGAACGCCCACGCGAAGAGCCCGACGTCCTGCCGGCCGCCCGGCCCGACCCGGGGGACGGCGGGCGCTGGGTCCGGCGCGCCGGCCGGCCGGTCGCGCGCTGTGGGGGTCACGCCTGGCGCTCGGGCTGCGCGGTCGTGAACGGCGCGTGCTCCTCGCGCGCGATGCTGAGCGCCCGCTGGAGGCCGCGCTGGGCCCCGCGGTCGACGAGCGGCTGCAGCGCCATCCGGATCGGCAGCACGGGGCCGACCCAGCGCGGCGCCACGATCCGCCGCGAGCGGCGGGCGATCCCGCGCTCGAGCGCGTCGAGCGCCACGTCGAGCGGCGCGACGCGCGAGAGGGCCGCGGGCCGCGGCAGCGCGGCGGCCGCCTCGGTCCCGAAGCCGCGGCTGGTCATGTCGGTGTCGATCTCCGCGAAGTAGCCCACCCCGACGCGGGCGCCGGAGGCCCGCAGCTCGACGCGCAGCGTGTTCCCGAGCGCCTCGACGGCGGCCTTGGACGCGCTGTAGGCGCCGAGCAGCGGAGCGTGGACCGCGGCGGCCAGCGACGCGATCGCCAGCGCGTAGCCGCCGGCGTGCGCGACGTGCGGGCCCGCCGCGCGCAGCGTGTAGTAGGCGCCCAGCGCGTTGACCTGCAGGGTGCGCTCGAAGACCTCCGGGTCGCCGCCCAGCAGCGGGAGCTGCGCCGCGATGCCCGCGTTGGCCACCACGACGTCGAGGCCGCCGAGGCCCGCGACCAGGGCCGCGACGGCGTCGTCGACCTGCGCGCGATCGCCGACGTCGCAGACCTGCCAGGGAGCGTCGCCGCACGCCGCGGCGACCTCCTGAAGCAGCTCGGGCTCCAGGCCCGCCAGCGCCACGCGGGCGCCGTGGCCGTGCAGGCGGCGCGCGAGGGCGGCGCCGATGCCCCGGGCGCCGCCGGTGATCAGCACGCGGCGCCCGGCGAGGGTCGTGAGGCTCATCGGCCGACCGTACCATCGATGAACAGCGCTGTTCACCGATGGCGGCCGACCGGGTCAGTCGTCGTCCTCGTGGTGGCCGCCGCCACCGTGCTCGTGGTGGCCGGATCCGCCGTGCCTGCGGCACCACGGGTCGGCCGGCACGCCGGAGCACGGGTCGGGCATCTGGCGCTGGCGCTCGAGCGGCGGCATCACGACCTGCGTCGTGCGCGGGTAGTTGAACGTCGTGCACGGGCCGAGCAGCTCGGTGTCGCAGATGACCTGCGCGGACAGCGGGTCGGCGAGCGACGCGCCGGCGTTCGGCACGCCGCACGTGCCGTGCGTGGCCTGCAGGCCGGCGGGCGCGCTCGTCACGCCGGCCGCGTCGGTGTTGTCGTGCCAGCAGTTGCCCGGCGTGTTCTGGCCACTGATGTCGCCGAGGTCGCCGTTGGTCGCGTTGCCGAAGAACCCGTTGTGCGCGAACGTGTTGCCGGCCACCTCGTTGCCGAAGTCGTCGTAGTAGCAGGGGAAGCCGAGGACGTTCGGCGTCCCGCCGTCGCAGTGGGAGATCGGCGGCGGCGTCTCGCTGTCCGGGAACGGGACGGTCAGCACGCCCCACGCGCCGTTGTCGTGGATCGTGTTGCCGCGGACGGTGTCGCCGCGGCCGCCGGCGATCACCAGGCCGGTCCCGACCGGCCCGAGCGCGGCCGACCCGGCGCCGGGGACGTTCGGGTTGTTGTTGTCGTGGATGTCGTTGTCCTGGAAGAACGTGCACGACGTGGTCGTGCTGCCCGGGCACCAGCCCTGCTGCGGCGAGGGGGCGTCGTCGTTGTTCTGGCTGTTGGTGACGATGCCGGTCTTGTTGTGATCCCACTCGGAGTGCTCGATGCGCAGGTGGCCGCCCGAGTTGGTGCCGGAGTAGCCGAGCGCGCTGTACTGCGCGTGGGCGTCGGTGATGACCGTGTTGCAGTCCGTGCAGGCACCGACGTAGTAGGACGAGTCGTCCTGGTTGGATGCGTAGGTGTGCTCGATCGTGCCCGGCCCGGAGGAGTTGGAGACGAAGATCCCGTAGGAGCCCGCCGGGGCGCCGGGGCCGCCGTAGAAGCTGCTGGTCGCCGACAGGTAGGCGCCGTGGAACGAATTGGGGCCGCTCACGCCGCTGCCGTCGCCGTTGTTGAACCAGACCTGGTTGCCGCCGCCGCCCGCCCCGTCGAGGAAGTTGCAGACGGTGAGGTTCTCGATCGTCACGTCGTCGGTCTTGAAGACCTCGATGCCGTTGCGCCCGAGCGCCCGGCCGTCGGCGCCGGCCGGGCCGAAGTCCTGGCGGCCGGGGGAGGACGAGCAGGCGGGGTCGTCGCTGGGCTTGGTGCCGTCGACGATCACCTTGTTGCGATCCAGGCCGCGCAGGGTGATCCCCGGCGTCGTGATCATCACGCCGGCCCCCGCCTCGTCCCCGCCGCCGGACGCGTGCGGCCCCTTGTAGTCGCCGCGCTCGTGGTAGACGCCGGGCGCCACCAG
>JAICJK010000115.1 GCA_025928415.1 Solirubrobacteraceae bacterium
AGCCAGGGCTTGGTCGCGTAGACCCCGAAGTGGAAGTTGATGAAGTCCTGCTGGTAGGCGTAGGTGCCCTTCTCCTCCACCGGCCCCACGCGGTTGGCCTCGGCTCCCGTCTCGGTGACCAGCAGCGCCTTCTTCGGGTAGCAGGCGTGGACGCTGTCCAGGTAGGAGGACATGAGGTCGCGGTCGGCGATCTGCCCGTTGGGGCCCGGGTACCACCCGAAGTACTCGTTGACCCCGATGACGTCCAGCGGGCCGTACTCGGGCTGGCAGCCGGCGGCCGGGTAGCCGGCCACCGCCAGCCCGACGGGGCGCGTCGGGTCCAGCGCCTTGGCCGTCCTGACCGCGCGGGAGATGTAGTAGCCCTGCACGGGCCCGGGCCGCGCGGACAGCTCGTTGCCGATCGACCAGACGATCACCGACGGGTGGTTGCCGTTGGTGAGGATGTTGTCGCGCAGCTCGTTGGCCGCCAGCTTGCGGACGAGCGTCTTGGCGAGCTCCTTGGTCTTCAGCGCGTAGACCGGGATCTCCGACCACAGCAGCAGGCCGAGCTGGTCGGCGCGCTCCTGCGTGTAGGGGTGCAGCGGGTAGTGCGAGCGGATCAGCGTGGCGCCGAGCTCCTTGACCTGGGCCAGCTCCTTGTCGCGGATCCGGTTGTCGATCGCGAAGCCGAGCTTGGGGTCGTCCTCGTGCAGGCCGACGCCGCGCAGGTGCAGCGGCTGCCCGTTGAGCATGAGGTGGCCGTCGACGACCTTGATCGAGCGGATCCCGCTCTGCAGGAACCAGCGGGCGAGCGTCGCCTTGCCCGAGCGCGCGGACAGCCGGACGTCGTAGAGCGCCGGGCTGCCGGGGGACCACAGCCGCGGCTTGGCCACCCGGATCGTCCGGGTGAAGCTCGCGAAGTGCCCGGGGGCCAGGGCGGCGGTGCCCAGGTCGACCTTCTGCGACCCGAAGGTCCCCGACAGCCGCGCGTGCACCGCGCCGGGGCCGGCGTTGCGCACCGTGACCTTGAAGCGCACGGTCGCCGCGCAGGTCGCGCACGGCAGGTCGGGCTGCACCTGCACGGTGCTGAAGTCGAGCCGGTCGACCTTGCGCAGGTAGACCTCGCGCAGCAGCCCGCCGTAGTTCCACCACCCGCCCGTCGGGTTGCCGGTCACCGACAGGCCGGCCGGCGGGAAGTCCGAGGCGGTGCGGACGTTCTCCACGCGGATCACGAGGTGGTTGACCGCGCCGCGCTTGAGCGCGGAGGCCGGGAGGCGGAACTCGAACGGCAGGTAGGCGCCGCGGTGCGTGCCCAGCGGCCGGCCGTTGAGCCACACGCGCGAGCGGTAGTTGACCGACTCGAAGCGCACGACCCAGGACAGCCGCTTGGCCGCGCTGGGCAGCTTGAAGTCCTTGCGGTACCAGCCGACCGTCCCCATGAAGGACTTGTCGCTCTCGTCCGTGGCGTTCCACGCGTTGGGGGCGGTGGTGACCGACCAGCCCTTGCTCGTCGTCTGGCGCTGGAAGTGCTGGGCGAGCCCGACCCTGGCGTCGTCGAGCCGGAACAGCCAGCGCCCGCCGAGCAGGTAGCGGCCGCTCGGGCCGTCGCGGTACAGCGACTTCTGGGGCGGCACGAGGCCGCCGCCCGACTGGGCGGCGGCGGTGCCCGCGAAGGCGAGCGCCACGAGCAGGGCGAGGGGCGGGACGATCAGGCGGAGGGGGCGCATGCGACGGCTCTCAACACGCAGGACCGGGCCGCGATGCGGCGTCCTGCTCGGGGTGACGGTTCAGGCTCAGCAGCTCGACTGCGGCGGGATGGGAGCGCTGAGGCGCCGCAGGGTAACGGAGGTGCCGGAGAACACGCCCCACCTGCGCGAGACCGTCACGCACTGGACCACGGCGGGGCCGTTGCGGTCCACGATGGCCCAGGCGACGCGGGTCAGGCCGGTGGTGGTGCCCACGTGGTAGGCCGTCGGCGACTCGAGCGCGAGGATCTTGACCTCCCCGTCGCGCCGCAGGCGCCTCGCGTCGGCGGTCACCTGAGCGCGGCACGAGCGGTCGGCCCCGCACCCGGGCAGCCGCTGCAGCATGCCGGGGACGTCCCCGCGCGCCTGCGCGCGCAGCAGGGCGAAGATGGGATCGCGCTCCGCGCCCGCCGCGGTCAGGAAGCTCGCCAGGACGACGGCCACCGCCAGGAAGGCGGCGATCCCGGCGGCGATCAGGGCCCGGCGGCGCATGCGCCGCGGACCCTACGCGGCGGCACGGCGCGGGCGCGGCGTCAGCCCGTGGCCGGGAAGTCGTCGCCGTTGAGCTCGAGGAAGCGCCGGACGCTGGCGTCCTGGTCGTCCAGCCGCCGGGCGAGGCGGTGGGCGTGCTCGGCCGCGGCCTGCCCGAAGTCGTCGAGGCAGCGCTCGGGGTCGTCGGCCAGCGCGTAGACCCGGGCGACGTCCTGCTGGGCGCAGGCGATGCCGAGCGGCGGGCGGCCCTCGGCCAGCGTGCGGGCGCTGCACACCGGCGCGACCGTCAGCCGCTGGTCGGGCGCCTGCAGGGCCACCGGCATCAGGCGGGGCGCCGGGAGCGGCACGCGCAGGTCCAGCGCGCGGTCCACGCCGACGTCGCTGGCCGCGCGATCGGCGAGCACCTCGCGCCAGACGGCCAGCACGGTGTCGGCCGCCAGCAGCGCATCGCGCAGCGCGCGGGCCTGGGCGGCGTAGAGCTCCTCGGCCTCGGCGCGGGAGTCCGCGTCGTGCAGGTCGAGGTCGCAGGGGACGCGCAGCAGCTCGGAGGCGGCGACGGCATCGCCGGCCCCGCGGCCCCCGTGCGCGATGAAGGTCTGGATCGTGCCGAGGTCGCGCCGCCCGTGGAACACGACCGTGAGCGCGCCGGCCAGGGCGAGGCCCTCGACGCGCAGGGCGACGGCAGCCGAGGCGTCCGGGTCGATCAGCGCCCGCTGCAACAGCTCCTCGGCCTCGATGCGGTCCTGCTCGTCCATCGGTCCCTCCGTCCCGTGCGCGCCGCCCGCCCGCGTCATGCGTGGTGAAGGCGCGCTCCGAACCGGTTCGTGCGTCCCAACCGGCTCCTTACCCATGTTGATCGACCGCTGGGACACGATGTCGCAGTCGAAGGGGACGGCGGGCCGCCGTCCGGGTAGGTTGGCAGCGCGATGAAGCTCGTCTACAAGCCGTTCGGGATCGTCATCGGCATCCTCGCCGGGATCGTGTCCAAGAAGCTCTTCCAGGCCGTGTGGGGCGTCTTCGACGAGGAGGAGCCGCCGAAGCCGACCACCCACCAGACGTCGTGGCCCAAGGTGCTCGGCGCCGCGGCGGTCCAGGGCATCACGTTCAAGGTCACCCGCGCGGCCGTGGACCGCTCCGGCGCCAAGGGCTTCCACTACCTCACCGGCGCCTGGCCGGGCCCGGAGAAGACCGAGAAGAGCCAGGCCGCCGAGGCCGTCCGGTAGCGGCGCTCGGTGGGGTCTTTGGCGGCGGTCAGTCCCGGCGGCGGATGACGAAGCCGCGGTCGGCCAGGGCGGCGAGCGCGTCCTCGAACGCCGCGTAGTCGCGCGCGAGCAGGTGGTCGAGCGGGCGGCCGGACGGGCCGCTGGTGCGCAGCCAGCGCCGCAGCGCGCCCGCCGGGACGCGCTCGGCGGCCTCCTCGGTCAGCGCGAGCAGGATCGGGAGCTGCGGCTTGTGGTCGAGCTCCCCGGCGATGAGGCTCAGCGGGTCCGCGTCGAGCGCGGCGCACAGCTCGTCGTCGGTGAGCCCGAGGCGGTCCATCAGCACGGCGGCGGCGGTCGAGGTCATCGGGGCCGCCCGCGGGTGCTGGTCGCGGCGGTCGAGGAGCGTGCGTCCTGGACGGTGACGACGACGACGCGGTCTCCGGGCTCGAGGAACACGCACACGAGGACCAGCCACCGCCAAGGGCCCAGGACGAAGCGAAGGCCGCCCCAGCGCCCGGTCAGCGCCGGGCCCATCAGCGGGAACCGCTCCAGCGCGCGCAGCGACCGCGCGACACGAGCCCGGGTGTCGCCCGGCAGGCTGTGTGTGCGGATGAGGCCGTCGAGGTCCTCGACGGCCGCCGCCGCGAGCTCCACGCGAGCCACGCCTAGAGGTCGTCCGGCGACACCGTCTCGCCCGCCCTGGCCTGCTCGAGGCCGAGCTGGGCGCGGTCGAGCGCGCCGGGGATCCCGTCCAGCAACTCGACGACGTTGCGAGCGTCGGGGTCTGCGTCGTCGAGCGCGCTGGCCAGCAGCGAACGCGCCACAGTCCCGGGCTGGAGGTGCATCCGCTCGGCGAGCCGGGCCAGCTTCGCCGCCGGCTCGTCGTCGAGCGTGATGTTCAATCGCTCCATGGAGAACATCCTACACGATCCGTAACAGATCGTGCAGACGCTCGGCCGGTCAGCATCCGACCGCCCCGGTTGACGCGGGAGACGCGCCGGCGCGAGGCTCGCGCCGTCAACCACCGACTCGAGGGGGAAGCAAGAGTCATGAGGGGCAGGCATGTGGTGTCGGCGGTCGTGGTCGCGCTGGCGACGGCGGCGCTGCCGGTCGTCGCCGTGGCGCAGCAGTCGGGCAGCGACCCGACGGCCAGGGCGCACTTCAAGGGCAAGATCGAGGCGAGCGAGCACGGGACGCAGGCCGAGCTGCGCGTCCGCTACCGCTGCAGCGTGGGGGACACGCTGTGGATCTCGGCCAAGCAGACCGCCTCGGGCAAGAAGAACCGGGCCCTGGAGCAGGAGGGGTCGAGCCAGACCGCGGCGGCGTGGCTGCAGAGCCACCGCAACCCGATCACCTGTGACGGCAGGAGGCACACCTACGAGTTCCAGCTCGACGAGGTCGAGCCGGGGAGCAAGGGCAAGCTCGACGAGGGGAAGGCGTGGGTGCAGTTCTGCATCACCGCCAACGGCGAGAACCTGACCCTGTCGAAGGACGGCTGGGTCCGCGTCGACGACTGACGCGCACGCCCGACGGCCGCCCGTCCGCCCCGCGCCGCGGCGGGCGGGCGCCCGTTCAGAACAGCTGGTTCTCGCCGCCGAAGACCTCGGAGACCGAGTCGTCGGTGAAGATCCGGCGGATCGAGTCGGTGAGCAGCTCGGCGCAGCTCAGGACGCGGATGTTGTCCGGCGCGCCGGGGCGCAGGGGGATCGTGTCGGTGACGACGATCTGCTCGAACGGGCTGGCCGCGAGGTTCTCGTAGGCGTCGCCGCTGAGGACGGGGTGCGTCGCGGCCGCGTAGATGCGGCGGGCGCCCTCGTCCAGGACGGTCTGGCCCGCGGCCCGCAGCGTGCCGGCGGTGTCGATCATGTCGTCGACGATGATCGCCGTGCGGCCGCGCACGTCGCCGATGACATAGCCGATCTCGGCGACCTGCTGGGCCGGGCGCTCCTTGTCGAGGATCGCCAGCTCGGCGCCGATCTTCGACGCGAACTTCTTGTTGAGCTTCACGCGGCCGGCGTCCGGCGCGACGACCACGAGGTCCTGGAGCCCGAGGTCGTTGAAGTACTGGGTGAGCATCATCAGCGCCGTCATGTGGTCGACGGGCTTGCGGAAGAAGCCCTGCACCTGGCCGGCGTGGAGGTCCATCGTCAGGACCCGGTCGGCGCCGGCCGCCTCGATCATGCGGGCGACCAGGCGCGCGGAGATCGGCTCGCGCGGCGCGGACTTCTTGTCCTGGCGGCTGTAGCCGAACCACGGCGTGACGGCGATGACGCGATGGGCGCTGGCGCCGATCGCGGCGTCGATCATGAACAGCAGCTCCATCAGCGCGTCGTTGGCGCTGATGCCCGTCGCCGGGTTGCCGCAGGTCGGCTGGATGATGAAGACGTCGGCGCCGCGGATCGACTCCTCGTAGCGGCAGTAGACCTCGCCGTTGGAGAACGACTTGAGCGTGATCGGCCCGAGGTCGACGCCGATCTTGTCGGCGATCTTCGCCGCCAGCTCCGGGTTCGCGCGCCCCGAGAACAGCATCAGGCGCTTGTCGTAGTCGATCGGGAGGCTGGTGCTGGGGCTCACCGCGGGCGCCAGTGTAGGTGCCGGACCCGATGCGATGTCGATCTCGATGCTCATCGATCGGCGCTCTTGCGCGCAGCATAGCCCTCGATGTTCGTCTGCCGCTCCCGGGCGATCCCGAGCGCCCCGGCGGGCACGTCGTCCACGATCACCGAGCCGGCGCCGGTGTACGCGTCGTCCCCGACGGCGACCGGGGCGACGAACGAGACGTGGACGCTCGAGCGGACCCGCGCGCCGATCCGCGTGCGGTGCTTGGCGCGGCCGTCGTAGTTGGCGGTGATCGTGCTCGCGCCGAGGTTCGTGCCCTCCCCCACGTCCGCGTCGCCGACGTAGGACAGGTGCGGCACCTTGGCCCCCGCGCCGATGTCGGAGTTCTTGATCTCCACGAACGTGCCCGCCTTGGCGCCGTCCCGCAGGACCGCGCCGGGGCGCAGGTAGGCGAACGGGCCGACGCGCACGCCGTCGTGGAGCACCGCGCCGTCGGTGTAGGAGTGCAGGACGGTGACGCCGTCGCCGGCCGTCGTGTCGAGCAGCGTGGCGTTCGGCCCGATCGTGCAACCCTCGCCGATGCGCGTCGCGCCGCGCAGGACCGTGCCGGGCTCGAGCACGGTGTCGGGGCCGATCCGCACGTCGGCGTCGACGTGGGTGCAGCCGGGCGCGACGACCGTGACGCCCGCGCGCGCATGTGCCTCGAGGATGCGCCGCTGGGCGAGCGCCTGGACGCGCGCGAGCTGGACGCGGTCGTTGACGCCCAGCACGAGGCCGGGATCGTCGACGACGTGGGCGCCGACGGCGCCGCCGGCGGCGCGCAGGAGCCCCAGCGCGTCGGGGAGGTAGCGCTCGCCCTGGGCGTTGTCGGAGCCGATCCGGTCGATCACGTCCGCCAGCGCGGCGGCGTCGAAGCAGAAGATGCCCGTGTTGACCTCGCGGATGGCCAGCTCGGCGTCGGTCGCGTCACCGGCCGCCTTGGTCTCCACGACGCGCTCGACGCTGCCGTCGGCGGCGCGGACGACGCGCCCGTAGCCCGCCGGGTCGTCGAGCACGGTCGTGGCCATCGTCGCCGCGGCGCCCGAGGCGGCGTGCGCGTCGACGAGTTCGCGGACCGCCGCGGCAGTGATCAGCGGCACGTCGCCGGACAGCCCGACGACCGCGCCGTCGCGCCCGGCGGCCGGCAGGCCCGCGGCGACCGCGCCGCCGGTGCCGTCGGCGCGGGGCTGGACGGCGAGCTGCACGCCGTCCGGCAGG
>JAICJK010000198.1 GCA_025928415.1 Solirubrobacteraceae bacterium
GTGCAGGCGCCCGGCCAGGGCGGGCTCGTCGAACCACGGGTAGCCGAGCTCCTCGCACAGGCTGATGGCGTCGACGCCCGCCGCCGCGATCCGCTCCAGCACCGGCACGACCGAGGCCAGCGTGCTGCCCACGGTCACCACAGCGACGTCGGCGTGCTCGCGCGTGACGCCCCCGAGCTCGGCGACGACGCGCACGTCGGGCGCATCGGGCCGCCGCAGCAGCTCGCCCAGCGGCCGGCCGGCCTTGGCCGGGTCGATGTCGACGGCGGCCACGAGCTCTGCGTCCTCGCGGCCGAGCACCGCCCGCCCGGCCTCGAGCCCGGTCGCGCCCAGGCCCACCAGCGCCACCCTGATCCTGTCGGTCGTCATGCTGCTCCTCCGCTGTCGTCGTGCCGCAGTCGCGCGGTCGCCTCGGCGTCCACCGCGCAGCGCCCGTCGGCCCGGCGCAGCACCGCCACGCCGTAGACCTCCGCGGCGCGTCCTGGGCTGACGTAGCCCGCCTCCACGTCGCGGCGGACCCGCTCGGGGTCGCGCTCGGACGGTGGGCCGTAGCCGCCGCCGCCGTTGGTCACCGAGACCACGGTCTCGCCGGGCACGAGCTGCACGGCGCCGACCTTCGGCAGCTCGTGCTCGGCGCCGTCGGCGGTGCGCCGCACGACGTCGTGCGGCTGCGCGTCGCCGCCGCCGAGCACCCCGCGCGGCGGGTCGTGGTGCCCGTCGATGACGTAGGCCACGGTCATCGGCCGGTCGGCCGGCCCGAAGCGCACGCGGCTGCCCGGCGCGCCGCGGAAGCGCCCGGCGCCCTCGGAGTCGGGCAGCAGGCGGACCTCGTCGATGACGATCGGGTACTTCTGCTCGGCGACCTCGATGCTGTCGCGGTACATCAGCCCGGCGCAGACCGGGATGCCGTAGAACAGCCAGCCGTCCTCGCTCGGGGCGCCGGGGCCGCCGCTGGAGGCGAAGTAGACCTGGTTGATGTAGCTCGCGTCGCCGCGGCGGGCATCGGCGCCCGAGATGACCCCGAAGCCCGGCCCGCTGCCGACCGCCCCCTCGGCCAGGCCGTAGCCGTCGCCCAGTCCGGCGAAGGCCGACTGCGTGATGTTGATCAGCCGGTCGGCGACGTTCGTGGTGGCGACCGAGCAGCACGTCGGGTGCAGCGGGATCCCGGCCACGCAGTTCTCGCGCAGGTGCACGCGGATGCGGCGGAAGCTGCCCTCGTTGTGCGGGACGGGCCGCGGGAGCTGGTTGAACACCCCGATGATCACGCTGCTGATCGCGCACGCGCGCGACTCGTTGAAGCCGGCGGGCACGCAGTCGATGTTGTCGCGCAGGTCGACGTCGACCATCGCCTCCCCGGGGTCGATCGCGATCTCGACGCGCAGCGGGATGCCGTCGGGGACGAGCCCGGGCACGGGGTCGTGGCGGCCGGTGCCGACGAGCCGCCCGGCGGGCAGCTCGCGCAGCTCGCGGACCATGAGCCGCTCGGAGTAGTCGAACCAGGCGTCGCAGAAGCTGCGCACCGCCTCCACGCCGTACCTGGCCACCAGGTCCTCGAGGCGGCGCTCGCCGATCCGCGCGGCGCCGAGGGTCGCCAGGTAGTCGCCGTACCACTGGTCCGGGACGCGGATGCGCGCCCGGCACATGCGGATGACGTCGTCCACGTGCTCGTAGTCGCGCTGCACGCGCACGCAGGGGAAGTTGAGCGCGCCCTCCTCGTAGATGTCCTTCGCGTAGGCGGCGTAGGTCGTCGGCTGCCCGTTGCCGCAGTCGGCCTGGTGGGCCTTGGCCACGGCGGTGAACACGTGCTCGCCGCCGCAGAACACGGGGACCAGGATCGTGTGGTCGGCGTGGTGGGTGTTGCCGTGGTAGGGGTCGTTGTGCAGGAACGCGTCGCCCTTGCGCGCGTCGGGGTGCAGCTCGTCCATCGCCTCGGTCAGGTACTGGCTGCCGACGATGTGGATCGGCAGGCCCTCGGCCGCCGACAGCAGCCGGTTGTCCGCCGTGACGATCGAGCAGGAGAAGTCGCGCGCGGTGTTGAGGATCGCGCTGCGGCCGGTGCGCAGCAGCGTGTTGGTCATCTCCCGCACGATGCCGTCGAGCCGGTTGGCCATGACGGCGAGCAGGATGGGATCGAACTCGGTGGTGGCGCTCATCGCCCGGCTCCCGTGACGTCGATGGCGAAGCTGCCCAGCGGGGTGACCGTCGCCCGGCAGCCGGGCGGGACGACGACCGTGGTGATCGGCTCCTCGAGGATCGCCGGGCCCTCGATCGTCAGCCCCGGCGCGAGCGCCGCGGGCCCGTAGCACGGCGTCGCGACCACGCCGGTCTCCTCGAAGTAGCAGTCGCGCGCGGCCGGCGCCGCGGGCTCGCCGTCCGCGGGGCCGGCGGCGCCGAGCCGCGGGGCGTCGAGCGGGGCGGTCAGGCGCCCCTTCCAGTACTGGAGCTCCACGACCTGCCCGGGCTCGCGCACGGCGAAGGTCCGCTCGTGCGCGTCGTGGAAGCGCTCGGCCAGCCAGTCGAGCGGCTCGCCGGACACGATCCGGTCGCGCTCGACGGGGACCTCGAGCTCCCACACCTGGTACGGGTAGCGCGCCTCGACGGCGTAGGAGCGCGCGGCCCGGTCGCCCATGTCGCCGGGCAGCCGCGCGGCGAAGGCGGCGAGCCGCTCGTCGATGCCGTCGAGCACGGTCCGCGCCGCGGCGAGCTCGAAGTCCTCCGTGGTCAGGTAGCGGCTCACGCTGACCTCGGCCACCACGTCGGCGAACTGGGCGCCGCAGGCGCTGAGCGTCCCCGCCGCCTTCGGGACGAGCACGGTCGCGCACCCGAGCTCGCGCGCCAGCACGGCGGCGTTCAGCCCGCCGGCGCCGCCGCCCGCGACGAGCGCGCACTCGCGCGGGTCGACGCCCTGGTTGACCGTGATCTCGCGGATCGCCGCGATCATCGCCTCGTTGGCGATGGCCAGGATCGCCCACGCGGCGCGCTCCTCGGACAGGCCGAGCGGCTCGCCGACGGCGCGCCGGACCGCCGCGCGCGCGGCCTCCGGGTCGAGCGTCATGCGGCCGCCGAGGAAGTAGGCGGGGTCGAAGTAGCCGAGCGCGACGGCGGCGTCGGTGACGGTCGCGGCCTCGCCGCCGCGGCCGTAGCACGCCGGCCCGGGCACGGCGCCCGCGCTCTGCGGGCCCACGCGCAGCAGCCCGCCGGCGTCGATCCAGGCGATCGAGCCGCCGCCCGCCCCGATGCTCGTGACCTCGACCGAGGACAGGCCGGTGATGTGCCCCATGAACCGCGGGCCGAGCCACGTCTCGCGCGTGGTCTTGACGACCCCGCCCTCGATCAGGCTGACGTCGAAGCTCGTGCCGCCCGCATCGCAGACGATCAGGTCGCCGGCGCCGAGGTCCTCCTCCGCGTAGCGGCGGGCGCCGAGCGGCCCCATCGCCGGCCCGGAGCCGACGCTGTGCAGCGGGCGCTCGGCGACCTCGCCGACGTGCAGGCAGCCGCCGACGGAGGTCACGACCACGAGCTCGCCGGCGAACCCGCGCGCCGCGAGGTCGTCGCCGATCGCGTTGAGGTGCTCCTGCATCAGCGGCTTGAGCGACGCGTCGATGACCGTCGAGGAGGCCCGGCGGTACTCGCGGATCGTCGGGTTGAGCTCGTGGGAGAGCGTCACCGCCACGTCCGGCCACGCCTCGTGGACGAGCTCGCGGACGCGCAGCTCGTGCGCGGGCGCGGCGATCGACCACAGCAGGCAGACGCCGATCGCCTCCACCCCCGCGCGCCGCGCCGCCTCGGTCGCGCGGCGCACCGCGTCCTCGTCGAGCGGCCGGCGCTCGGCGCCCTGCGCGTCGATGCGCCCTCCGATCTCGAACGTCAGCCGCCGGGGCACGTACGGGTCGGGATACGGGATCGCGAAGTTGAAGGGCTCCATCTTGCCGCCCTCGCGCAGGGCGAGGACGTCGGGGAAGCCCTCGGTGGTGAAGAACGCGGTCGGGGCGGTCGTGCGCTCGATGATCGCGTTGGTGGCGCGGGTCGTGGCGTAGACGAACAGGTCGGTGGCCGCGAGCAGCTCGTCGACCGTCAGGCCGAGCTCCTCGCCGGCGACCCGCAGCGCCTCGCGGCAGCCGTCGAACATCCGCGCGGGCGTCGTCAGCGCCTTGGCGAAGCGCAGGCGCCCGTCGCCGCCGGCCAGCACGACGTCGGTGAACGTGCCGCCGGTGTCGACCGCGATCCGGTAGCTCGCGCCGGTCGCCGGAACCGGGCTCACTGCGCCGCCCATCCGCCGTCGATGACCAGCGTCGCCCCGTGCACGAACGACGCCGCGCCTGACGCGAGGTAGGCGACCGCGGGCGCGATCTCGCCGGGGTCGCCGATGCGCGCGGCCGGGGTCGACGCCTCGACGGCGCGCCGCGCCTCGGTCGGGCCGCCGAGGGTGGCCTCGTTCAGCGCGGTGAGGATGAACCCGGGCGCGACGGCGTTGACCCGGACGCCGCGGGGGGCGAGCTCGAGGGCGAGCGTCCTGGTGAGCTGCTCGACGGCGCCCTTGGTCGCGCAGTACGCGGTCGCCCCGGCGAGCCCGACGCTGCCGAACACCGAGGAGATGAACACGATCGACGCGCCGGGCCCGAGGTGGGGAAGCGCGGCGCAGGTCAGCGCGTAGGGCGCGCGGACGTTGATCGCGAACTGGCGGTCGAAGGTCTCGAGCGTCGCGCGCTCGACGGGCTCGTTGGCGTAGATGCCGGCCGAGTGGACGAGCACGTCGAGGCGCCCGAAGCGCTCGACGCAGCGTGCGACGACCGCTTCGGGCGCGCCGTCCGCGGTGAGGTCGGCGGCGAGCGGCTCGCAGCGGCCGGGGTGCCCGGTCTGCTCGATGCAGGCGGCCAGCCGAGCCGGGTCGCGGCCGGTGAGCAGGGCTGCGGCGCCGCGCCCCACGAGCTCGCGCGCGCACGCCGCGCCGATCCCGGAGCTGGCGCCGGTCACGACGGCGACGCGGCCGTCGAGCGCGTCCGATCGGGCCATGCCTGCGTCTCCTCTCCCCTCGCGGTCGCGCCGGCGGATCGACCGGCGCGGGACGGCGCGAGCGTACCGATGGGTGGACATGCTGTCCACCTCGCGGACACAGGGCGCGGTTGCCGCCGCGGCCGGGGTCAGGAGGCCAGGGGGCCGGCCGACGCCTGGTCGTGCCCGAGCGCCCGGGAGATCTCGGCCGCCGCCTCGGCGATCAGCGCGAGGCTGCGCCGCCGCTCCTGGCCGAGCACCGTGGGCTTCGGGCCGCTGAGCGACACCGTCGCGGTGACGCGGCCGGCGTGGTCGCGGATCGGGGCACCCACAGCGGCCATCCCGAGCACGTCGTCCTCGTCGCTGATCGCATGCCCCGCCGCGCGCGTCGCGCGCACGTCGGCCCACAGCGCGTCGGCCGTGGTGATCGTGTGCGCCGTGAACCGCTCCAGCTCCCCGCGGGCGAGGTAGGCGTCGACGAACGCGTCGTCGGCGCCCGCGAGCAGGACCCGGGGCCCGGCGCCGACGTGCAGGGGCAGCGAGCCGCCGAGCTGGAGCGCCATGTTCTGCACCCAGCGGCCGTCGACGCGCTCGATGCA
>JAICJK010000378.1 GCA_025928415.1 Solirubrobacteraceae bacterium
CCCGAGCGCCTTGCCCGCGCTCACCGTCGTGCCCGACAGCGTCACCAGCGGGTTGAAGCCCGACTTCGCGACGCCGCCCACCACGGCCGTGATCCCCATCGCGACGAGCGCGGCGAAGGCGTAGGTCAGCGCCGCCAGGACCTTGGCGGCGAAGATCCGCCCGCGTCCGGCCGAGCGCGTCAGGATCGTCTTCAGCGTGCCGTTGTGGTCCTCGGCGGCGACGATGTCGCCCGAGACCAGCGCGGTGATCAGCGGGAACAGCCAGTAGGACCCGAAGATCAGGATCACGGGCGGGACGGCGAGCCCGGACTCGCGCACGTAGCGCCCGAAGGCGACGTCGTTCGGCTGCCCGGCCTGCAGCGCCAGGGCGACGACGAAGATCACCGGGACGAGCGTCGCGGCCGCCAGGCCGAGGTAGGTCCGCTTCTGGGCGACGAGCTTGCGCAGCTCCCAGGCGTAGACGGTGCGCAGCGGGATCATCACGCGGCCTCCGGCTCGCGGGCGGCCGGCGCGCCCGCGGGCTGCGGCGCATCCTCGGTGAGGCGGAAGAAGAGGTCCTCGAGCGTGGCCGCGTGCGGCGCCAGCGTGCGGATCGCGATGCCGGCCTCCACGAGCGCGACCGAGAGCTGCGCGGCCGCCTCCTCGGTGGCCTCGAAGCGCAGCTCGAGCGGCTCCGCGTGGACGGCGGAGATCCCGCGCTGGGCGCGGCAGACCTCCAGGGCCCGGGCATCGTCGGTGCTGCGCAGCCGCCAGCCGGCGCCCGCCGTGCGCTTCAGGTCGGCCAGCGCGCCCTCGAACACGATCCGCCCGGTCCGCACGATCGCCACCCGGTTGCACAGCTCCTCGACCTCGGCGAGCAGGTGGCTGGAGAGCAGGACGGTCGTCCCCGCCAGCGACAGGCGCGCCACGAGCGCGCGCATGTCGCGCATGCCCGCGGGGTCCAGGCCGGTGGCGGGCTCGTCGAGCAGCAGCAGGCGCGGGTCGCGCAGCAGCGCGGCGGCGACCCCGAGGCGCTGGCGCATCCCGTGCGAGTAGCCGCCGACGCGGTGGCGCCGGCGCGCGGTCAGCTCGACGAGGTCGAGCACCTCGGGAATCCGCGCGGCGGCGTCCCCGCCGTCCAGCGCGGCCAGCAGCTCGAGGTTCTTCTGGCCGGTCAGGTACGGGTAGAAGCGCGGCGCCTCGACGAAGCCCGCGACGCCGTCCAGGGCGCGCGCCCCGTCGAGCAGCGGGTCCGAGCCGAACAGCCGGACCTCGCCCGCGGTGGGGCGGATGAGCCCGAGCAGCATCCGCAGCACCGTGGTCTTGCCGGCGCCGTTGGGCCCGAGGTAGCCGTAGACGTCCCCGGGCTCGACGGTCAGGTCGACGCCGTCGACCGCCGTCACGTCGCCGTAGCGCTTGACGAGGCCGCGGGCCTCGACGGGCGGGGCGTCCGGCATCCGGCTAGAGCGCCCTCGCGGCGGCCTCGGCGGCGGACGGCGGGACCGAGCCGATGATCGTGTACTGCACGCCGTCGCGCTGGAAGCGCACCAGGGTGCCGAGCGCGGTCGCGAGCTCCTGCCCGTCGGTGCCGTCGATCGAGACCTTCGGCAGGGCCAGGCCGCCCAGGCCGCCGCCGTGGCGCCCGCCGGGCTGTTGCTGCTGCGCGCCCCCGGGCTCGGCGGGCTGCTCCAGGACGGCGATGCCGCCGAGGCCCGCGCCGTAGGTCACCAGCGCGCCCTGCTCGCCGCCCATCTGCACGAGGCGCACCTCGCCGCGGGGCAGGCCGACGAGCGTGGCGGGCGCCGAGAGCTTGAACGGCAGCGCCGCGGCGACCGCGGACGGGCCGGTGACGCCGTGCGGGCCGGCGAGGCCGCGGCGGGGGCCCGGGGCGCCGTGGGCGCCCTGCCCGCGCAGGTCGAGGTCGGTGACGTTCGCGTCGGCCGGCGGCTTGGCGGCCAGGTCGGCGCCGGAGACCGGGCCGAAGGAGATGTCGGTCGCCTCCAGCGCGAGCACCGGCTTCGGGTCGCCGGAGGCATAGACCGCGGCGCGCAGCGGCGTGCCGTTGGCCGCGTCGAAGGCCAGCTCGCCGGCGCCGATCAGCCCGCCGTCGTGCTTGGGGGAGATCCGCACCGTGTACGCCGGGCGCCCGGCGACGTCGGACGGCTTGGCGCCGGACAGGTCGGCCTTGCCGGCGATCCTCGTCAGGACGCCCTGGATGGCGCCCAGCGACGGGACGCCGTGGGGGGCCGGGCCGCCCTTGGCGCCGCCGTCCTGGGGCAGCGTGATCCGGTAGAGGTCGTTCGTGGTCGCGTCGTAGACGGAGATCACGTCGCCGTCGCCGGTGATCTGCGCGTCGCCGTTGTCGGACTGCAGCTCGAGGCGGAAGCGCCCGTCGGCCGCGGCCCACAGCCGGCCGGTGGCGCCGGACAGCAGCGGGCTGGCGCCGTTGAGCAGGCTCGAGGAGTCGATCAGCCGGTTGGTGAAGGTGATCCGCGCGGTGACGCCCTTGACCGCGGGAGCGGCCAGCGCGTCGTGGACTGCGGTGGCCAGCGGCTTGGCGGGCGGCTTGTCGCCCGAGCCGCCGAGGGCGGCGAAGGCGATCGCCGCGCAGCCGGCCAGGGCGGCGCAGGTGGCGGCGAGGAAGACGACGAGGTGGGCGGTGGGAAGGCGGCGCAGCATGGGGATCTCGCTCGGTCTCAGACGGTGGAGCCGTCCACGGTAGGACGGTCCTCTGACGCCTCTCTGACGATCTGGGGGGAGCGGGCGTCGTGATCGCCGTCGCCCGCCGGCGGGAGGTCGAGCGTGAAGGTCGCGTCGCGCACGTGCACGTCGCCGCCGTGGGCGCGCGCGGTGGCGCGGACGATCGCGAGCCCGAGGCCGGACCCGCTGCCCGCCGGCGCGCCCGCGCTGCGCCAGAAGCGCTCGAAGGCGGCCTCGGCGTCCGCGTCGCTCAGCCCGGCGCCTGCGTCGGAGACCGCCAGGCGCGCCCGGCCGCCCGAGGCCCAGACACGGACGTGGACCGGCGGGCGCCCGTGCAGCAGCGCGTTGGCCACGAGGTTGTCCACCGCGCGGCGCAGCGCGTCGGGGTCGCCGTCGACGACGACGGGACCGCCCTCGACCGCCACCTCGATCCCTCCGCCGGCCGCGTCGGCGGCGTCGCGCGCGATCTCGTCCAGCGCGACGCGCCGCGCCGCCGCCCCGGCGCCCGCGCTCTGGCGCTCGAGCGTGAGCAGGTCGTCGACCAGGCGGCTCAGGCGCCGCGCGTCGGCCTGCAGGTCGGCGATCGTCTCGGCGTCGGCGCCGTGGCGGGCGACGTGGTCGACGTTGCCGCGCAGCGCCGTGATCGGCGTGCGCAGCTCGTGCGACGCGTCGGCCAGGAAGCGCCGCTCGCTGCGGCGCGCCTGCTCCAGCGCGGCGAGCATCGCGTTCAGCGTCCGGGTCAGCTCGCCGACCTCCCCGCCGCCCGCGGCGGGCAGCCGGCGCCCGGGGTCGCGGGTGCGCTCGATGTCGCGCGCGGCGGTGGCCAGGCGCCGCAGCGGCGCCAGCCCGCGGCCGGTGAGCGCCGCCGCG
>JAICJK010000194.1 GCA_025928415.1 Solirubrobacteraceae bacterium
ATGTTGTGCAGGTGCGTGCGCACCGTGCTCGTGCTCAGCGAGAGCTCGAGGGCGATCTGCTTGTAGACCTTGCCCTCGGACAGGCGCTTGAGCACCTCGACCTCGCGCGAGGACAGCGGGCACGGGTCGATCTGACGCGAGCGGCCGCCGACCGGGTAGGGCAGGTCGTACATGACCGAGCGCAGCTCGGCGGACCCGAGCCCGACGACGCGCGCGCACTTGAGCAGCTCGGTCGGCGCGACCGGCCCGCCCTGGGCGTAGTGGGCGAGCATGTCGGCCAGGCGGACGAACGCGGCCTCGCCGGTCGCGTCGTCGGCGTGGTGGCGCTCGATGACCGAGGCGACCGACTTCGGCAGGCCCCAGCGCCGGGCCAGGACGCCGCCGACCAGCGCGTGGTCGACGCCGAGCTCGCGGCGCTCGCGGTGGATGCGCTCCTCCGGCGTGCGCGCCGAGCCGTGCACCTGGGCCGGGTAGCCGCGGTAGGCGTGCATCAGGACGAGCTTGCCGATGTCGTGCAGCAGCGCGGTGACCATCAGGCGGTCGCGGTGCTCGTAGCCGAGCTCGGTGGCCAGGCGGTCGGCCGCGCGCTGGGTCGCCACGCCGTGCAGGCGGAAGCGCTCGGGCGCGGCGTCCCAGATGGCGGACCGCTCGAAGAAGTCGAAGGTGCGGGCGCGGGAGGCCAGCGACTGCACGGCCTCGGGCGACAGGAGCTCGACGGCCTTGACCACGGACTCGACCTTGCCGCGGGTCTTGCCCTCGACCTGGTTGCCGAGCCGCAGCACGGCGATGACGAGCGCGACGTCGGACTCGACGGCGGCCACGACGTCGCCGGGCGACACGCGCTCGGCCTGCACCAGGCGGAGCAGGCGGTTGCGCGACTCGGCCAGCGCGGGGAACGCCTCGAGGGCCTCGAAGGCCGCCGTCAGGCGGCGGCCGTGGCCCTCGTTGTGGCGGGACCCGGGGACGGGATCGGTGGGCGGTTCTGGGCTGACGGGCGGAATCAGGGCAGCGGGGGCGGCGTTCATGGGATTCGGGGCAGGCTCCACGTGGGGGTCTGCCCGTTTATCGGTCCCGTGGACGGATGGTTGAGCCCTTTCGGGGTCAACCAGTCTGCCCGATGGCCCGGTCGATCCGGGCGAGCGACTCGTCGCGGCCCAGGACCGCGAGCGTCTCGAAGATCCCCGGTGAGACCGGGACGCCCGCGAGGGCCACGCGCACGGGCTGGAAGACGTCCTTGGGCTTGGCGCCGCGCGCCTCCACGACGCCGCGCAGCGCCGCCTCGATCGGCGCCAGCTCGTAGGGGTCGACCTGCGCCAGGGCGGACCGGACGTCGGCCAGGACAGCCTGCCCCGCCTCCCCCAGCCACTTCTCGCGGGCGGCCGCGTCGTCGGCCGGGCCGTCGAAGATGAAGCCGGCCAGCGGCCAGAAGTCGGCCAGCGTCTGGACCTTCTCGCGGGAGATCTCGACCGCGTCGCGCAGCCCCGTGCGCCCGGTGAAGCGCTCGAGCTGCGCCGTCAGCTCGTCGGTCGACAGCTCGCGCAGGTAGCGGCCGTTCATCCAGCGCAGCTTGACCTCGTCGAACTGCGCCGGGTTGCGCGAGACGCGCGCGATGTCGAACCGCCTGACGAGCTCGGCGGTCGGGATGAGCGTCTCGTCGTCGGCGTCGCCCCAGCCGAGCAGCGCGAGGTAGTTGCGCACCGCGGCCGGCAGGTAGCCGGCGTCCCGCAGCTCCTGCACGGAGGCGGCGCCGTGGCGCTTGGAGAGCTTCTTGCCGTCGGGGCCGTGGAGCAGCGGGAGGTGCGCGAAGACCGGCGGCGCCGCCCCGAGCGCCTCGTAGACCAGGAGCTGCTTGGGCGTGTTGGACAGGTGGTCCTCGCCGCGCACGACGTGGGTGATCCCGGCGTCGTGGTCGTCCACCGCCACCGCGAAGTTGTACAGCGCGGTGCCGTCCCCCCGGGCGATGACCGCGTCGTCGAGGTGGACGTGCTGGAAGGTCGTGTCGCCGCGGATGACGTCGCGCACGACGCTCGCCCCGTCGTCGGGGACGCGCAGGCGGATCGCGCCCTCGCCCTCCGCGGTGCCGCGGAAGCCGCGATCGGCCCCGTGCCGCGCCTTGTAGGCCCGCACGTCGTCGGCGGTCGCCGTCGAGCGATAGGCGTGCCCGTCGTCCAGCAGTTGGGCGAGCACCTCCTGGTGGCGGTCCGAGCGCGAGATCTGCGAGATCGGCCCCTCGTCCCAGTCCAGCTCGAGCCACTGCAGGGCGTCGAGGATCTGCGCCACGTTCTCGGGCGTCGAGCGCTCGCGGTCGGTGTCCTCGATGCGCAGGACCAGCGTGCCGTCCTCGCCCTCGTGGCGGGCCATCAGCCAGTTGAACAGCGCGGTCCTGGCGCCGCCGATGTGCAGCGCGCCGGTGGGGCTGGGAGCGAAGCGAACGCGCATGGCGGGCAATCTAGTGACCGCGCTCGTGTCTACGCTGCCGCGGTGGCGACGCTCACCCGCAGGCAGCTGACCGTCGCCCTGGCGGCGCGCCAGGGCCTGCTGACGCGCCGGCGCGGCTCGGCGGTCGCGGCGCTGCGCGCGCTCACCCCGCTGCAGGCCCAGGACTCCCCCGCCCCGTTCATCGCGCTGGCGGCGCGGTTGGAGGGCTTCCGGCAGGCCGACCTGGACGCCGCGATCGGCGCGCGCGAGGTCGTCAAGACGACGCTGATGCGCCGCACGCTGCATCTCGTCGCCCGCGACGAGTACCCCGCCTACGCGCAGCTCTCCCGCCAGCCGGGGGTCCGCGCGCTGCGAGCGCGTCACGCGGACCTCGACCTCGAGCGGGTCGCCGCCGGACTGCGCTCGTTCCTGCGCACGCCCCGCACCAACGACGAGGTCCGCGCCCACCTCGACGGTTCCGCGGGCGAGGACCCGTGGTCACCGATCATGCTGGCGCGGACCCTGCTGCCGCTGGTCCAGGTGCCTCCCGCCGGCTGCTGGCGCGAGCGCGGGCGCCCGCGGTTCGTGGTCGATCCCCGCAAGCCCCCCGCTGCCGACCGGGCCGCCGAGCACGTGCTGCGGGGCTACCTGGCCGCCTTCGGGCCGGCGAGCCGGCGCGACCTCGCGGCCTGGGCCGGCGTGCCGCAGCGCGAGTTCGCCGCGGCGCTGCACCGGGCCGGGCCGGTCGTCCACCACGACGAGGCCGGCGGCGAGCTGCTCGACCTGCCCGGGCTGGAGCCGCCGCCCGCGTCGACCGCGCTCCCCGTCCGGCTGCTGGCCCGCTGGGACCAGGCGCTGCTGGCCCACGCCGACCGCAGGCGGATCATCCCCGCCGAGCTCGAGGAGCTGCGACTGACGCTGAGCGGCGACCAGACCGTCACGGTCGACGGCCGCGTCGCGGCGAGCTGGAGGCTGCGCCGCGGCCGGGCGGTGGCCGAGGTGGCCGTCCAGCCGCACGTGGAGCTGCGCAGGCGCGACCTGCCCCGGATCCGCGCGGAGGCTCGGCGCACCGCGCGGTTCTGCGAGCCGGACGCGGCGAAGGTCGCGGTCAGCGGCGTGTGAGTGCCGCGTGCCGGGCCCGCCGGCCCGCGCAGCTCCGACCTGCGGTTTGCGGGCTCCCCCCACGTCTGCGAGGGTCCGGACACGATGGCGCACGACGACGTGCGGCTGCTCCGCGACAAGTACGAGGACCCGGCGCAGCTGCAATCCGTCTACGAGGCCTGGGACCAGATGGCTCCCGAGACCAGGCGCGCGCTGCTTGAGCTCCTGCCCGGCGACTGGTCGTTCACCGGCAGGCGCATGCTGGACTTCGGGTGCGGCTCCGGCCGGACGCTGCGCCACTTCCTCGAGGAGGCCGAGACGGGCGAGTTCTGGGGCGTCGACATCGACCCCGGCTACATCGAGGAGGTGCAGCAGCTCTGCCCGCCTCTGCGCGCCGAGCTCTGTGGCGAGGCGCCGCCGCTCCGGTTCGAGTCGTCCTCCTTCGACCTCGCCTGGGCGATCTCCGTCTTCACCCATCTCACGGACCAGTCGATCCCGTGGCTGCTGGAGCTGCACCGCGTGCTGAAGCGGGGCGGGCTGTTGATCGCGACCTACATCGGGCGCTGGAACTCCGAGTACGTGGCGGGCGAGCCCTGGGACGAGGACCGCGTCGGCATGAACGTCCTGCGTCACACCCAGCCGTGGGATCGCGGCGGACCGACGGTCCTCATGTCCGACTGGTGGGTGCGCGCGCATTGGGGGCGCCTCTTCGAGGTCGTCGACGTCGCGCCGAACATCCACAACATGAGCTGGGCACTGCTCCGCCGGCGCGAGGTCGAGCTGACCGTGGCGGACATCGAGGCCCCGGCCGACGACCGCCGCGAGTACTTCGCCGCGCGCCACAACCTCTGTCACGCCCAGAAGGAGATCGAGGTCACGCAGGCCCTGTCGCAGCGATGGCTGGACGACCTGCGCGACGAGTACGAGAGCTCGATCAGCTGGCGGCTCACGCGGCCGCTGCGTTCAGCACGTCAGAAGGCCCGGGCGCTGAGCGACAGGCCGTCCCACCGCTCGTAGAGGCCGGGAGGCCGGTCCGCGCCGCGCCGCGCCAACCGCGAGACTCACGGCCATGCTCATCGGTGCGCACGTCTCCCCCGCCGGCGGCCCGGCCAAGGCCGTCGAGCGCGGCGCCGAGATCGGCGCCCGGTCGATCCAGATCTTCAACCAGAACCCGCGGGCGTGGAAGCCGACGGTCTACTCCGACGAGCAGGTCGGCGCGTTCCGCGAGGCGATGGCGGGCTCGGACGTCGACGCGCTGCTCATCCACGCCGTCTACCTGCTCAACGCCGCGTCGGAGGACGCGGACATCCGCCGCAAGACGCTGGTCTCGCTCACCACCTCGCTGCAGGCGGGCGACGCGCTCGGCGCGCATGCGGTGGTCCTGCATGCCGGCTCGGCGAAGGCCGGCGACGTCGGCCAGGCGATCGCGCGCGCGGGCGAGGTCATCGCCGAGGCCCTCGCGGAGTCCGAGCACTGCCCGCTGCACCTGGAGAACACGGCGGGCGCGGGCGGCACGCTCGGCCGCTCGTTCTCGGAGCTGGCGGCGCTGATCGAGGCGGCCGGCGGCGGCAAGCGGCTGGGCCTGTGCCTGGACTCCTGCCACCTGTACGCGTCGGGGTACGACATCCGCACCGCCGAGGGCCTGACCGCCACGCTCGAGGACTGCGTCTCCAATGTCGGCCTCGAGCGCCTCGGATCGCTGCACCTCAACGACTCGCAGGTGGGGCTGGGCTCCAACCGCGACCGCCACGCCGTCGTCGGGGAGGGCGAGCTCGGCGAGGACGGCTGCGCGGTGTTCCTGTCGGAGCCGCGCTTCGACGGGCTGCCGCTCATCCTCGAGACGCCCAAGCCCGGCCAGATGCGCGAGCAGATGGAGCTGTCCGCCCGGCTGCGCGAGCGCGGCGGGAAGGCGCGCGGGCGGCCGCCGCGACGGCGCTAGGAGCCCGGACGTACCGAGAGCGAGGTGCCGCACCGCGGCGTCTCACGGTGGCCCCAGCCCGCACTATCACCGCGGCGGTAGTTCCTCAAGCGCGCGTACGCGCTCGTCGAGTTCCTTCACGGCCTCGATCAGCGGGACTACGAGCCCGCCGTAGTCGACCATCAAGTGGCCGTCGGGAGCGCGCGTGACGAG
>JAICJK010000450.1 GCA_025928415.1 Solirubrobacteraceae bacterium
AAGGACGTCGACGGCCTGACGATCGCGTCGACCGGCCGGCTCTCGCTCGGCATGGAGGGGCTGCGCCCGTGCACGCCGGTGGGCGTCATGGCGCTGCTCGCGGAGGCCGGGTGCGACCCGGCCGGGCGCGAGGCCGTGGTGATCGGCCGCTCCAACCTGTTCGGCAAGCCGATGGCCCAGCTGCTGCTCGCCGCGCACGCCACGGTCACGATCTGCCACTCGCGGACTCGCGACCTGGCCGCGGTCGCGCGCCGAGCCGACGTCCTGATCGCCGCCGTCGGCGTCCCGCACCTGGTCGGGCGCGACTGGGTCAAGCCCGGCGCCGTGGTGATCGACGTGGGCATGAACCGCCTGGAGAGCGGCGTCACGGGGGACGTCGACTTCGACGCCGTCCGCGAGGTGGCGGGCGCGATCACGCCGGTCCCGGGCGGGGTCGGGCCGATGACGGTCGCCCGCCTGATGGCCAACACGCTGCAGGCGGCGCGCATGGCGAGCGGCGGGTAGGCTCAGGCGGGCATGCACCTCGACCGGCTCCGCGCAGGGGAGATCCTCGCCGGCCTCGGCGCCATCGCCCTGCTGCTCCTCCTGTTCGGAGACTGGGTGCGCCCCGAGGCGACGCTGCTCCGCCAGCCCGGCGCCGACATCCCGCCGCAGCTGCAGGGGACGGCGGACCGGGTGGTCAAGGCGTTCGTCGACGCCAACGCGCAGACCGGCTGGCACGGGCTCGGCTGGCTGATGGTCGCCGTCCTGCTGCTCGCGGTGATCGCGGCGCTCACCCTCGTGGTCCTGACCGTGACCCAGGAGCCCGTCGGCCTGGCCGTCGGCTCGGCCGTCATCACGACCGCGATCGGGATCATCGCGACGGTCGCCCTGCTCATCCGGCTGACGCTCGCGCAGCCCGACCTCGGCGCCGGGCTCCCGGACCGCTACGTGGATGTCCTGGCCCCGGCGTGGCTCGGCCTGCTGAGCTGCCTGCTGATCGCAGCGGGCGGCTGGATCACGATGGCCGACGAGCGCACCGGGGCGCCGTACAGCACCGCCCCGGACCTCCCGCCGCGGCGGGTGGACGAGTCGCACGCGCCGACGAGCTGACGCTCGCCTGTCCTATCCTCGGCGGTCGCATGATCGACCGCGAGCAGGTCCTCCACGTCGCCCGCCTGGCCCGCCTCGAGCTCACCGAGGACGAGGTGGAGCGCATGGCCGGCGAGCTGTCGAGCATCCTCGGTCACATCGAGACGATCACGAGCCTGCCGCTCGACGACGTCCCCCCGACGACCCACGTCGTCGAGGTCGAGTCCTCGCTGCGCGCCGACGAGCCGCGGCCCTCGCTGCCCCGCGACGTCGCGCTGGCCTGCGCCCCGGACGTCGCCGACGACGGCTTCCGCGTCCCGAGTCCGCAGGCATGAGCGAGCTGATCGCGCTCAGCGCCCGCGCCGCGGCCGCCGCGGTCGCCGCCGGGGGCCTCGACCCCACCGAGCTGTTCGAGGCCTACCGCGCCCGCGCGGCGGCCGACACCCTCAACGCCTTCACCTGGGTGGCCGAGCAGGCGCCCGCCCCGGACGGCGCCGCCCGCGCGCCGCTCGGCGGCGTGCCGCTGGGCGTCAAGGACCTCTTCGCCACCAAGGGCGTGCCCTCGCAGGCGGGCTCGAAGATCCTCGCCGGCTACCGGCCGCCCTACACCGCCACGGTGGTCGAGCGCCTCGCGACCGCCGGCGCGCCGCTGCTGGCCAAGACCAACCAGGACGAGTTCGCGATGGGCTCCTCCAACGAGAACTCGGCCTTCGGGGCGGTCCTGAACCCCTGGGACCGGGCGCGCGTCCCGGGCGGCTCGAGCGGCGGCAGCGCCGCGGCGGTCGCCGCCGGCCTTGCGCCCTGGGCGCTCGGGACCGACACCGGCGGGTCGATCCGCCAGCCCGCGGCGCTGTGCGGCATCGTCGGGCTGAAGCCCACCTACGGCGCGGTCAGCCGTTACGGGATGATCGCCTTCGCCTCGTCGCTGGACCAGGCCGGCCCGCTGACCCGCGACGTCGCCGACTGCGCGCTGCTGTTCGCGCACATGACCGGCCGCGACCCGTGCGACGCCACCTCGCTGCAGCACCCCGAGGCGATCGCCGTCCCGACCGCCGAGCGGCTGGACGGCAAGGTCATCGGCGTGCCCGAGGAGCTGACGGGCGAGGGCGTCGAGCCCGGCGTCATGGCCGCCTTCGAGGCCGCGCTGGCCCGCGCCCGCGAGCTGGGCGCGCGCATCGAGCGCGTCGCGCTCCCGCACGCCGACCACGGCCTGAGCGCCTACTACGTCCTCGCGCCGGCCGAGGCGTCCTCGAACCTCGCGCGCTTCGACGGCGTCCGCTACGGCTACCGCGCCGAGGCCGACGACCTGCTGGCGATGTACACGCGCACGCGCCACGACGGCTTCGGGCCGGAGGTCAAGCGGCGCATCCTGATCGGCACCTACGCGCTGTCCTCCGGCTACTAC
The DNA here is from genome assembly GCA_025928415.1 of Solirubrobacteraceae bacterium. Taxonomy (GTDB): domain Bacteria; phylum Actinomycetota; class Thermoleophilia; order Solirubrobacterales; family Solirubrobacteraceae; genus Paraconexibacter. Next base: position 2,477 of record JAICJK010000450.1, read on the forward strand.
GACGCGTACTACGGGCGCGCCCAGCGCGTGCGCACGACGATCGCGCGCGACTTCGCCGCCGCCTTCGAGGCGGTCGACCTGATCGCCACGCCCACGAGCCCCGGGGTCGCCTTCCGCCTCGGCGCGAAGACCGGCGACCCGCTGGCCATGTACCTCAACGACTACTTCACCGTCCCGATGTCGCTGGCCGGGATCCCGGCGATCTCGATCCCCTGCGGCCTGGCCGAGGGCCTGCCCGTCGGCCTGCAGCTCGCCGGCCCGGCGTTCAGCGAGAACGCGATCCTCGACGCGGCCCACGCGCTCGAGGGCGCGCTGGCCTTCGACGGATCGGCGGTGCGGTCGTGAGCCCGGACGCGACCTACGAGCCCGTCATCGGGCTGGAGATCCACGTCCAGCTCTCCACGCGCACGAAGATGTTCTGCGGCTGCGCGCTGAGCTTCGGCGAGCCGCCGAACACGCGCACCTGCCCGGTTTGCCTCG
>JAICJK010000222.1 GCA_025928415.1 Solirubrobacteraceae bacterium
AGCGTGGTGACGTTCGTCGCCTTGGGGCCCTTGGCGCCGGCCTCGGCGTCGAAGGACACCTTCGCGCCCTCGGCCAGGGACTTGTAGCCCTCGCCGTTGATGTCGCTGTGATGGACGAACAGGTCCTTGGACCCGTCCTCCGGGCTGATGAACCCGAAGCCCTTGTCGTCGTTGAACCACTTCACGGTTCCGGTGGCCATGTGAGGCCCTCCTTCGCGTCTGCGTGCTGCGTACGCGGAGGATGCTGAGCAACGACTGCGGGCGCCTGCACTGCTTTGTCGACTCGTTGATGAGTCGAATGAACGACGCGAGCGTAGCAGGACCCGCGGCACGCGCGGGAGGGTTCTTGCCGGCCGTGCGATCAGCGCCCGTAGCCGCGGTGGCGCAGGAAGGAGTCGAGGTCGTGCACGTAGGCCATGCCGTGGAGCCTGCCGGGCCCCCGGAGCCGCCCGCTCCGGACCTCCGAGCGCAGCCGGCGCAGCATCGCGGTGCGGTGGCCGAGGCGGTACTCGTCGGCGGCCCAGGCCGCGACCACGCCCAGCTCCTGGCCGTCGCGGCGCGACCGCAGCCGGCGGTAGCGCCGGGCGAACCGCGCCGACTCCGCGGCCACGAGCTTCGGGAACGTGGCGGTGACGTCGCGGAACGTCCCGTGGTCGAAGCGCCAGATCTGCAGCGGGAAGGCCGAGTAGGCGAAGGCGGTGAACGCGTAGGCGAACGCGGCGTCGGAGCTGCGCAGCTCCGGGCGCCCGTCGCCGTCGAGGTCGGCCAGCACGTAGCCGGGATCCGCGAAGTCGTGCTCGGTGCGGACGTAGCCGCGCCCGTCCGCCGCGAGGCGGAAGACCTGCATCCACAGACAGCAGTGGGCGCCGCCGGTCGAGTAGTCGAAGGTCACCTCCGGCTCCCCGTCGCCGTCGAGGTCCACGACCCGCAGCGACGCCCCGGCCGCGGGGCCGAGCGCGCCGACCGGCAGGCAGTAGGGCATGCGGCAGGCCTTCGACGTCGGCGCGCGGTCGTAGAGCGTCGCGCCGGCGCGGGCGATCGTCAGGTGCAGGGCACGGAAGCCGTAGCCGTCGTGCGTGCGCTGGTAGCGCAGCGTGGCCTGCACCTCGCCGCCCTGGGCGGTCTCCGTGGCGGCGCCGGCGACGGCGGGCGCGAGCACCGCACCGAGGGCGACGGCGAGGACGGCGAGCGCGCGCATGGGCGCATCCTGCCATGGGCCCCGGTCTCCGTTCCCGGCGGACACTAGGCTCGGGCGCATGGCCCGGTCAGCACGCGCCCGCCGCCTCGGCCTCCGACCGAAGTCCCATTGCGATCGCGACCCTCCTGCGGCGACCCTCCGGCGCTCGGATCCCCCCGAACGCAAGGACCCCCGCGATGACCAGCCGCACGCTTCTCGTCCTCGGCGCCCTCGGCGCCACCGCCCTGCTCCCCGCCACGGCGCTGGCGCGACACGGCGCCGATGACCCCGCGACGCACACGCGCCACGCCGCCCACCACCACGCCGCCCACCGAGCCCACGGCGACGACGCGCGGGCCCGCGCCCGGCACCGCCACCACGCCCGGCACGGCGCGGACGACGGGCCCCTCCACGCCGCCCGCGAGACGCACCACGGCCGGTGAGCGCGTCCAGCGCTGGGCGGCGTCGGCGGTCGTCCAGTTCGCCGTGTCCGGGCTGGTCGCGCTGGCGGTCGTCGGGCTGGTCGCCGTCCACCTCGTGCAGCGCAGCGCCCGCGACGAGGCGCTGCGCGACGCCAAGGACCTGACGCGCATCGCCGGCCAGGGCATCGTGGCTCCTGCGCTGACCCCCGGCGTGCTCCGCGGCGACCCCGCGGCGCTGAACCGGCTCGACGACGTGGTCCGGCGCGACGTCCTGCGCCCGCCGGTCGTCCGCGTGAAGCTGTGGACGCCCGACGGGCGGATCCTGTACTCCGACGAGCCGCGCCTGATCGGCGAGCACTACCGGCTCGGCGACGAGGAGCTCGAAGCGCTGCGCGGCGGCGTCGACGCCGAGATCAGCGACCTGAGCAAGCCCGAGAACCGCTTCGAGCGCTCCGACAACCGCCTGCGCGAGGTGTACCTCGGGATCACGGGGCCGCGCGGGCGGCGGCTGCTGTTCGAGGAGTACCTGCGCGACAGCTCGATCGCGGCCGGCGGGCAGCGCGTCTGGCGCGACGTCGCCCCGGTGCTGCTCGGCGCGCTCGTCCTGCTCTACCTCGTGCAGATCCCGCTCGCGGGCTCCCTGACGCGGCGCCTGCGCCGGGGCCAGCACGAGCGCGAGGCCCTGCTGCACCAGGCGATCGACGCCAGCGAGCACGAGCGCCGCCGCATCGCGCGCGAGCTGCACGACGGGGTCGTGCAGGACCTGGCGGGCGTCTCCTACGGGCTCAGCGCGGCGGCGGCCGGGCCCGGCGGCCCCGGCGCCGGCCCGGTCAGCGCCGCCGCGGACGAGGTCCGGCGCGCGATCCGCCAGCTCCGGACGCTGCTGCTCGACCTGTACCCCGAGCGGCTGCACCGCCAGGGCCTGGAGGGCGCGCTGTCCGACCTGCTCGCCCGGCTGCACGCGCGGTCGCTCACCACGGAGCTGTCGATCGAGCCCGGCCTCGAGCTTCCCGCCGCCCAGGAGGCCCTGCTGTTCCGGGCGGCCCAGGAGGCGCTGCGCAACGTCACGGACCACGCGCGCGCGACGCACGTGGGCGTCGAGGTCAGCCGCAGCGACGGCGAGGTGACGCTCGCGGTGGCCGACGACGGCCAGGGCATCGCCCCCGCGGACGACGAGCGGCCGCGGCTCGGACTGCGGATGCTCGAGGACCTCGCGGAGGCCAGCGGCGGCAGCCTCGAGATCACCTCCGCGCTGGGCAGCGGGACCACGCTGCGCCTCCGCCTCCCGGTGCGGGCATGATCGACGTCCTGCTCGTCGACGACCACGCGATGGTGCGGGCCGGGCTCGCCCGGCTGCTGGCCGCGGCGGGCGACGTCCGCGTCGTGGCCGAGGCCGCGGACGGCGAGGAGGGCGCGCGCCTGGCGCGCGAGCACGACCCCGACGTCGCGCTCGTCGACCTCGCGATGCCGGGCATCGACGGCATCGAGACGACGCGGCGGATCCGCGACCGGGCGCCCGGGGTCGCCGTGGTGGTCCTCACCGCGTTCTCCGACCGCCAGCAGATCCTCGGCGCCCTCGACGCGGGCGCCGTGGGGTACCTGCTCAAGGACGCCGACCCGGAGGAGCTGCTGCGGGGCGTGCGGGCCGCCGCCCGCGGCGAGAACCCGCTGGACCCCAAGGCCGCCCACGCGGTCCTGACGCGCACCGCCGGCCACGCCGGGGCGACGCTCACGCGGCGCGAGCGGGAGGTCCTGCAGCTGGTGGCCGAGGGACTGCCCAACAAGCAGATCGCCCGCCGCCTGGGGATCTCGGAGAAGACGGTCAAGGCGCACCTGACGAAGGTCTTCGAGGCGATCGGCGTCACCGACCGGACGGCCGCCGCGCTGTGGGCGCACCGCAACGGCCTCGCGGGCTGACGTGAGCCGGGCCGAGGTGCACAGCGAGCTGCTGGCCGAGGGCGCCGGCCTGGCGCAGGTCGCCCGGGCGCTGCGCGAGGACCGGCGCCCGTTCGTCCTGGCCGGGCGCTGGCTCGGCGATGACCAGGACGTGATCGCGGGCTCCGAGCCGGTGCGCGTCCTGCGCGCGGGCGAGGACCCGTTCGCGGCGCTGGACGACGTCCCCGCCGTCCCCGGGGCGGACGACGGGCGCGTCGCGTTCGGCGGCGGCTGGGTCGGGCTGCTCGGCGCCGCCCTGGCCGGCCGGGTCGAGCGCCTCCCGCCCTCCCCCCCGCCCCGCGGCGCGGTGTCGCCGCCCCACCGGCTGGCCTACTACGACCACGTCGTCCGCCTGACGCGCGGCGGGCGCTGCGTGCTGGAGGCGCTCGTCACCGGTGAGGAGCGCCGCGCCGAGCTGCAGGCCCGGGCGGCCGAGCTGCGGCGGCGCCTGGCCGCGCCGGCCGAGGCGCAGCCCTGGCACGCGGGGCCGCTGCGCGTCCTCGCCCCCGGGACCGCCGGCCACGAGGAGGCCGTGGCGTCGGTCGTCGAGCGGATCGCGACCGGCGAGGTGTTCCAGGTCAACCTCAGCCTGCGCCTGGCCGGGCGCCTCGAGGGGTCGCCGCTGGACGCCTGGCTGGACCTGATGCAGCGCGCGCCGGCGGCCTACGGCGCGTACCTGGGCTGGGAGGGCGGCGCGCTGCTGAGCGCGTCCCCCGAGCTGTTCCTGCGCCGCACCGGCTCGCTGGTGCGGGCCTCCCCGATGAAGGGGACGCGGCCGCGGCTGGCCGGGGACGACGCCGGGGCCCGCGAGCTGGCCGCGGCCGCGAAGGACGCGGCCGAGAACGTGATGATCGTCGACCTCATGCGCAACGACCTCGGGCGGGTGTGCGCCTACGGGAGCGTGGCCGCCTCGGCCCCCGAGGTGCAGCCGCACCCCGGCGTCTGGCAGCTCGTCGCCCACGTCGACGGCCGGCTGCGCCCCGGGACCGGCGACGGCGACCTGCTGCGCGCGACGTTCCCCCCGGGCTCGGTCGTCGGGGCGCCGAAGGTGCAGGCGCTGAAGGTCATCGCGGCCGAGGAGGCGACCGCGCGCGGCGCGCACTGCGGCGCGATCGGCTTCGCGAGCCCGGTGGCGGGGCTCGGGCTCAACGTCGCGATCCGGACCTTCGAGGTGTCGGGCAGCGAGCTGGCCCTGGGGGTCGGCGGCGGCGTGGTCTCGGACTCGACCCCTGCCGGCGAGCACCAGGAGTGCCTGGACAAGGCGGCCCCGCTGGCCGCTGCGCTCGGCACCCGCGTGCTCGCCGACCCGCCCGAGGGCGGGGGCCGCAGCGTGCTGCCGGCGCTGCTGGACGGCCCCGCCGGGCGCCCGGATCGCGGGCTGGGCCTGCTGGAGACCGTCGCGGTGCGCGACGGGGCGCCCGTGGCGCTGGACGCGCACCTCGCCCGCCTGGTGGCGTCGGCCCGCGCGGTGCTCGGCGCGGAGATCGACGCCGAGGCGGCGGCGCGCGACGCGCGCGCC
>JAICJK010000339.1 GCA_025928415.1 Solirubrobacteraceae bacterium
CCGGCGCGCGCCACGTGGGGCGGCCGCGGCGCACGGCGTAGACCTGCCGGGTCGCCGGACCGCCCGCCACGCGGACGACCTCGCTGACCCCGACCACCTGCCGCGCGCCTCCGGCGACGCGCGCCTGGTGGACCACGAGGTCGACCGCCGCGGCGACCTGCTCGCGCACCGCGGCGTGCGGCAGCCCGACGTCGGCCATCAGCGCGAGCGTCTCGATCCGCCGCAGCGCCTCCTCCGCCGAGCCCGCGTGCACCGTGCTGAGCGAGCCGTCGTGACCGCTGCTCATCGCGCCGAGCATGTCGAGCGCCTCGGGACCGCGGACCTCGCCGACGACGATGCGGTCGGGCCGCATGCGCAGGGTGTTGCGGACCAGGCGCCGGATCGTCACCTCGCCGCGGCCCTCGACGGTCGGCGGCCGCCCCTCGAGCCGCACGACGTGCGGCTGCTGGAGCTGCAGCTCCGCGGTGTCCTCGATCGTCACCACCCGCTCCCCCGGCGGGATGAACGACGACAGCGCGTTGAGCGTCGTCGTCTTGCCCGAGCCCGTGCCGCCGCTGACGATGATGTTCAGCCGCCCGCGGACCGCGGCGGCCAGGAAGTCGTGCAGGGACGCCGACCAGGTGCCGGCCTCCACCAGCTCCCGGGCGGTGAACCCGCGCCGCCGGAAACGCCGGATCGTCAGCACGGGACCGTCGAGCGCCAGCGGCGGGATCACCACGTTGACGCGCGAGCCGTCCGGCAGGCGGGCATCGCACAGGGGCTCCGCCTCGTCGACCCGGCGCCCGAGCGGCGCCAGGATGCGCTCGATCGCGTGGCGCAGCTCGGCCTCGCCGGCGAACGCGACGCCCGCCGGCTCCAGGCGCCCGGCGCGCTCGATCCACACCGTGCCGGCGCCGTTGACCATCACCTCGTCGACCGTCGGATCGGCGAGCAGCGGCTCGAGCGCCCCGAGGCCGAACGAGCGCTCGGCCACGCGGCGCACCAGCTCGTCGCGGGTCGGCGCGTCGAGCAGCGCGGCCTCCGCGTCCACAAGCGCGCGGATGCGCGCCGCCGCGTCGGCTCCGGGCCGGGGATCTGCCAGCAGGCGTGCCCGCAGCGCGGTCGCGAGGTCGTCGAGGGCGGCCTGCGGGTCGAGAGCGTGGTCCACGCTCCTCCTAGGCCCGCGCCCGCGACGATTCGCCCCCCACGGCGAAGGCGACGCGTTGAGCGGAGGGCGCGGCGCCGCAGTCACACGGCGCCGCAGTCACACGGCGCCGCCGTCACACGGCGCCGCAGTCACACGGCGCCGGCCCGGCCTACGGCCCGTTGCCGGGGGGGCCCTGCCAGTCCTCGGTCGGCGGGTAGTAGCCCTGCGGCGGGTGGAGGTGGCAGGCGCTGCTGTACAGCGGCTTGCACGGGTTGAACGGGTTGACCCGGGCCTTCGGGTCCGAGCCCGAATGGGTGGTGGACACGTAGACCAGGTACCAGTTGGCTGCGCGGTGCACCTCGGTGGCGTTCGTGAACCCGTCGTGGTCCTCGTCGTCGGCTCCGTCCAGGATGCCGTCGCCGTCGGTGTCGGGGTCGACGAAGTCGGTGGCGGTGTACGCGCGGTCGGGATAGACGGACTCGAGGGGCCGCGTGAGCGGATCGGTGCCGTTGTACTGGGCCTTCCACCAGTCGGGGTTCATCCCGCCGTACAGCTCGTCCCAGTTGCTCAGGCCGTCGCCGTCGACGTCCTTCCTGTCGTCGGTGAGGCCGGTTCCGCCGGTGTCCTGCGAGCCGTCGGAGTAGGTCAGCGGCCACGGGCGGCCCTGGTAGTTCCAGGCCTTGAACTCGTCGGCCATCGTCAGGCCGTCGCCGTCGAAGTCCGTCGTGCCGTCGGCCTTGTCGAGCGGGTTCGGGTAGGGCCGCTTGCCGGGATAGGGCAGCGCCGCCGAGTTGAGGTCGAGCGCGGAGTAGTACTCGAAGCCGTCGGTCACGCCGTCGCCGTCGGTGTCGGCGCGCAGCGGGTCGGTGCCGAGCTGGCGCTCGAGGTCGTCGGACAGGCCGTCGCCGTCGTCGTCGGTGTCGTCGCGGTTGGAGATCCCGTCGCCGTCGATGTCCTGGTTGCCGATCAGGCACAGGCGCGCGTCGGCGTTGGGATAGCACGGGTTGATCGGCGCGTAGTGGCGCTGGGAGGGCCGCTGCCCGATCTCCTGGAGGTACTCGGCGAGGTTCCCGACGCCGTCGTGGTCGGAGTCGTCGACGTCGTCGCGGATGCCGTCGCCGTCGGAGTCGGCCGACAGCCAGTCGAGGGAGTCGATCTTCTGCGTCTCGATCGGCGTCGGCTGCAGCGCGTCGGTGCAGTAGTAGGGCACCTGGTTGATGCCGGCGCACAGGAGCTGGGGCTCGGCGGACTGGTGGGAGGCGAGGTCCACGTAGGCGCTCGTGAAGACGCCGTAGTCGTGGTAGTTGGGATCGCTGTCGAGCTGCCCGGTGGTCAGGCGAGCCTCGTCCTTGTTGCCGCCCTCGTCCATGTTGGGGATGCCGTCGCCGTCGGCGTCGCGCTCCCAGTCGGAGAGGAAGCCGTTGTGGTCGCGGTCCATGTAGGCCTGGCCGGGAGGCACGGGCCCGCGACCCGCGGACGCCGGGTTGCCGCCGCTGTAGCTGAGCGGGAAGGCGTGGTTGCCGTAGGTCGCCCAGGCGGCGTACTCCTGCGCGTTGGTGAGCCCGTCGCCGTCGGAGTCGATCGCGACGTCGGTCGGATCGAGCGGGTTCGGGTAGGAGCGCTTGCCCTGGAAGGAGGGGACGGTGCCGCCATTGCGGTCGACGGCGGACTGGTACTCCCAGCCGTCCGACATGCCGTCGCCGTCGGTGTCCGCGTTGCAGGTGCTCGTGCCGATCGCAGTCTCGACCGTGTCGGGCACGAGGTCGTTGTCGTCGTCGGCGTCCTTGGAGTTCTGGATGCCGTCGCCGTCGCAGTCGCCCGTCGCGCCCGCCCCTGCGGCGCCGCCGACGCCGGCCGCGCTCGGCGCGATGAGCGGCGAGGCCTTGGTGGACGTGTAGTGCAGCCCGAAGCGCTTGGCGAGGATCCGCACCCGGAAGCGGGTGGGCACCGGCGCGTTGCCCTTGAGCTTGAGATAGGGCAGCAGCTTGGCCGGCACCGTGATCTGCAGCTTGGTCGACGTCGCCTTCGCGGTGACGCGGACGAAGATCGCCTTCTTGCCGTCGCGCTTGAGCACGACGGTGTTCTTGGACTTGCCCGGCCGGAAGCGCTTGCCGGTGACCGTCAGGCGATCGCCGATGCCGAGCTTGAGCGGCCGGACCTTGGAGATCGACGGCACCGTCGAGGACTTGCTGCTGCGGGAGTGCTTCTTGGTCGTGTGCTGCTTCGCGGTCTTCTTCTTCGCGTGCTTGGTGACGTGCTTGGACGCCGCGGCGGCGCCGACGCCCGCGGGGACGGCCTGGGCGCCGCTGACCGGCAGCGCGAGCAGGCAGGCGGACAGCAGGAGCGGGACGAGGCGGATGGCGCGATGTGCGTGCATGAAGGACCGGTGAAGGGAGCGGTTCTCTCCCGCTATCGGGCGGGAGGCCCGCTCCTTGAGGCCGGCGAGACGCCCGCTGGACCATGGGCCGAGCGCGCGTCGCGCGTCACGGGACCGCTCACAGGCCCGATCCGACGCGCAGCCCGGCGGCCCCGTGGCGGCGGTCGCCGGCGGCGCGCGGCAGGACCCGGACCTCCCGGGCGAAGCTCTCCGCGGCCGCGAGGAAGACGGCCTGGCGCACGCTGACGCGCAGCGACAGCGCGACGCGCGGGCCCTCCCCGCCGCCCCCGGGGCCGGCCGCGGCGCCCGCGCCGTCGCCGTCGCCGTCGCCCGCC
>JAICJK010000122.1 GCA_025928415.1 Solirubrobacteraceae bacterium
CCCGCGGCCAGGCGGCGGATCAGCAGCGCGAGCGCGCGCGGCTCGAGGCCCTTGTCGGCGATCGCGCCGACGCCGGCCAGGCGCGCGGGGACGAGCATCGACTCGTCGGCGAACGCCGTATAGAGCAGGACGGCGGGCGCCGTCGGCCCGCGCCGCAGGGCGCGGCACAGCGAGATGCCGTCCGTGCCCGGGAGCTGGTAGTCCATCAACACGACATCGGGCCCCGTCGCGTGCACCGCCGGGGCGACCCCGAACGCGTCGGGCACCGAGCCCACGGCGTGCATCCCCGGCTCGGCGTCGACCAGCAGGCACAGGCCCGCGCGCACGGCGGGGTGGTCGTCGACGACGAGGACGCGGATCGGGGGCACCGCCGCGAGCCTGCCGCGCCGGGTCGCGCGGAGGAATGCATGTGGACACCCATTCCCCCGGAAGCGGCGACCCTAGACCCTGGGATGGATGCGGACCTTCGCCCGACGCTGCCCTGCGCTCGCCCTCGCGCTCGTCCTCTGCCTGCCTGGCGTCGCGCTGGCGCGCTCGACGCAGCGCACGCTGTTCGAGGCGCCGCGCGAGCTGCTCGGCGGCGACCCGGCGCTGCGCGAGGCGACGCTGGACCGCATCCAGGCGCTCGGCGTCGACGAGGTGCGCATCGTCATGTACTGGAAGGACGTGGCGCCGCAGCCGACCTCGCGGGAGGGGGGCGGGGGGTCCGATTTCCACGAGGTCGACCCGGCGGCCTACGACTGGGGGGCCTACGGGGCGGCCGTCGACGCGATCGCGCAGCGCGGCATGCGCGTGCTGCTGACCGTCTCGGGACCCGTGCCCGTATGGGCGACGCGCGACCGCCGCGACGACCGCACGCGGCCCAGCGCGCAGCACTTCGGGCGCTTCATGCAGGCGGTCGGTCGCCGCTTCGGCGGCGAGGTCTCGGCCGTCTCGGTGTGGAACGAGCCCAACCACCCGCGCTTCCTGCTCCCGCAGATGACCCACCGCGACCACGCCGAGTCCGGCCGGCTGTACCGCAAGCTGTTCCAGGCCGCCGACCGCGGGATGCGGGCGGCCGGCCGCGGCGACGTGCCGCTGCTGATGGGCGAGACGGCGCCGCGCGGGACCGGGCGCGACGTCGCCCCGCTGGCCTTCCTGCGGCGGGCGCTGTGCCTGGACCGCCATTACCACCGACGCCCCGCCTGCCACCGGCTGCCCGCCGACGGCTACGCGCACCACGCGTACACCACCAAGGCCGGCGTGGGCTTCCGCCCGCCGCAGCGCGACGACGTCACGATCGGCGTGCTGGGGCGGCTCAACCACGCGCTGGCGCTGGCCGCGAAGGCGGGCGCCGTGCGGCGCGGGCTGCCGATCGAGCTGACCGAGTTCGGCATCCAGTCCAAGCCCGACCCGCTGGCCGGCGTCAGCTTCACGGCGCAGGCCGAGCAGCGCTCGCTGGCCGAGAAGATCGCCTACGACAACCCGCGCGTGCGCCTGTTCTCGCAGTACCTCATGCGCGACGACCTGCCGCGCCCGGGGAGCCGGCTGGGGCGCTACAGCGGCTTCGAGAGCGGGCTGCTGCGCAGCGACGGGCGGCCCAAGCGCGCCTACGACGCGTTCGCCCTGCCGCTCGTGGTGACGCGGGCGAGCCCGCACCGGACGCGGCTGTGGGGCCTGGTCCGGCCGGCGCGGGGCGCGACGAGCGTCGCGATCGAGGAGCGCGCGCGCCACGGGCGCCGCTGGCACGCGCTCAAGCACGACCGGACCAACGCCCGCGGGGTCTGGACCACCCGCACCCGCTACGTGCCCGGGCGCCGCTACCGGGTGCGCTGGACCGGCGCGGACGGCCGCGAGATCACCGGCCCGCCGACGCGCATGGTCGACCTGCCCGCCGGCGGCGGCTGAGGCCGCCGCGGGTCGCCCGGCGCGCCTCAGCGCTTGGAGCAGCGCACCGTGTCGGTGGCGGTCTTGACCGAGTTGTCGGTGAAGGTGAAGGTGCCCTTGAAGCGCAGCCGGCCTCCGCTGCAGCCCTTCAGCCCGACGTAGGGCGTGCCGTGGCGCTGCCCGCGCACCGTCGTGATGAACGAGGTCAGCGTGGCGAAGACGCCGGGGACGGGCTGCTGGAGGTTCTCGGGGATCGGCACGGTGAGCTTGCTCCCGTAGGCGCCCGAGCTGCGGCTCAGCTTCCCGACGATGACGGAGTCGATCTGCAGCGGGGTGGCGCCGGTGACGTGCAGCAGGATCGTGCTCTTGGGCCCGTTGTAGGCGGTCACCCTGAGGTTCTGCACCTGGCCGATCGCGGCGCCGCGGGCGGTGCCGGAGCCCACGCGGGCCGCCTGCGGGCACGAGGACTCGCCCTGCTGCAGCCTGGCCGCCGTGCACGTCTTGAACGCCTTCGGGCTGAACACGAGGTTCTTGTCGAAGAACAGCACGGTCTTGCGCGTCGCGAACGGGACGCTGTCCTTCGGCGTCGTGGCGATCGCGATCTTCAGGCTCTCGCGCTTGGGCTTCTTCTTCGTCCCCGCCTTCTTGGAGCTCAGCGTGACCTTGATCGACTGGTCGGCGTTGACGGCCAGCGCCGACGGGGCGAAGCCCAGGAGGGCGACGGTCGTGACCAGGGCCGGGACGGTGAGCTTGCGCATGGTGCTCGCCGATGTGTCCGGGCGACGCCCGATCAACCGCCGGCGGGCGCCCCGGGGTCCGGCAACGGACAGCGGGCCTAGCGTCGCGCCGGAGCCCGCCGGGCGCGGCTGCGATAGGCCCCCGCGATGTTCTCGCGGGCCTCGTCGAGGTGCGCCTGCAGCAGGCGCGCGGCCTCGCCGGCATCGCCCGACTCGATCGCGTCGAGGATCTCCGTGTGCTGGCGTGCGACGTCGCGGTGGTCCTCCAGCTCCTGCTGCAGCTGCAGGAAGGACAGGCGCAGCTCGGTCATGAGGGCGGCGTAGGTCCGGGTGACCCGCGGGCTGGCCAGCGCGTCGACCAGCGCCCGGTGGAAGGCGAGGTCGGCATCGCGCACCGCGGTCCACGAGGCGTCCTCCGGGATCGCCTGCAGGGCCTGCGCCGCGCGCCGCGCGGCCGCGCGGCGTCGCGGCTCCTCGGCGAGCGTCCGCACGGCCGTCAGCTCGAGGGCCGAGCGCAGGCGGAAGAGGTCGGCGACGTCGTCGGCCGTGAGCTCCGGCACGAACGCGCCGCGGTTCGGCTCGAGGCGCGCCAGCCCCTCGTGGCCGAGTGCACGCAACGCCGTGCGGACCGTGTGCCGGCTGACGCCGAAGACCTCGCAGAGCTCGGCCTCGCGCAGCGGCGTGTCGGCAGCCAGCGTGCCGTCGAGGACCCGGTCGCGCAGCGCCGTCGTCAGCGCCTCGACCGTCGAGACGCGCTGAAGGGGAGTGGCGTGCAGACGGGTCGCGGAAGCCATCGGACGGCGAAGGATGCCATACGGGTTGACAAAGCCACAACACACCAGTTGGATCGTTGGACAACCGGCCGCGGAGCCTGGGCCCCCGGACCAGCGAGGAGAGAGCACGTTGCCAGCGACAGATCGCTACCGGCCGTCCGTCATCACCGCCGCCGTCACCGGCGGCGACGTCCTCCCGAGCCAGAGCTCGTCGATCCCCCGCGGCGCGCGGCAGATCGCCGCCGACGCGATCGCCGCCGCCGAGGCCGGCGCGACGTGCGTGCACCTCCACGCGCGCACCGACGACGGGCGGCCGAGCGCGGACCCCGGGCTGTTCGCGGAGATCGTCGCCGGGATCCGCGAGCGCTCCGACGTGGTCGTCAACATCACGACCGGCGGCGCGCCGGGGATGTCCGTCGCCGACCGGCTCGCCGGCATGCAGGCCGTGCGCCCCGAGATCGCCACGTTCAACCTCGGCACGATGAACTACGAGGGCTTCCCGACCCCGGGGCGGTGGCCGGCGGTGCACAGCGACTGGGAGCGCGAGGTGCTCGAGCAGAGCGGCCAGGGGACGTTCGTCAACACGCTGGCGATGCTGCGCGAGTTCGCGGCGGCGGCCCGCGACGCCGGGGTCACCCCCGAGCTGGAGGCCTACGACCTCGGCCACGTCGCGATGGCGCGATTCCTGATCGACGAGGGGACGCTGCGCCCCCCGGTGCGCCTGCAGCTCGTCCTCGGCGTCCTCGGCGGAGCCGGCAACGACCTCGAGGACCTGTTCGCGCTGCGCGAGCGCGCGCTGCGCATCCTCGGCGGCGACCTGGCGGACCTCGGCGTCGCCGCCACCGGCTACCCGATGCAGTTCCGCCATGCGGCGGTCGCGCTCGCGCTGGGCATGGACTGCCGCGTCGGCCTGGAGGACAGCCTGCGCGTCGCCCGCGATCGCGTCGCGACGTCGAACCGCGAGCTCGTGGAGGTGGCGGTGCGGATCGCGGACGCCGTCGGGCGGCCCGTCGCCGCTCCCGGCGAGCTTCGCGACCGGCTGGCGGGCGTCGGCCCCGCGCAGCAGGGGACCGCCGCGTGAGGCCCCGGTCCGGCGGAGCGCTCGCCGGAGACGCCCCCACGCTGGAGGGCCGGGTCGCGGTGGTGACCGGCGCGGCGGGGACGCTGGGCCGCGCCGTCGCCGGCGAGCTGACGCTGCGCGGCGCCGCGGTCGTCGGGATCGACCTGCACGGCGAGGACTGCGTGCACGCCGACATCGGCACGGCGGAGGGCAACGCGGCGATGGTCGAAGCGGCGGTCGCGCGCCACGGGCGGATCGACATCCTCGTCCTCAACGCGGGCACGCAGCACATGGCCCCGATCGCCGAGTTCCCCGACGACGAGTGGCACCGGCTGCTCGACGTCATGCTGTCCGGTCCGTTCTTCGCGATGCGCGCGGCCTGGCCCGAGCTCATCCGCCGCCCCGGCGGCCGCATCCTCGTCACGGCGTCGACGTCGAGCTTCGTCGCCGAGCGCTACAAGGCCGCCTACATCGCCGCCAAGCACGGCGTCCTGGGGCTCGTCAAGGTGGCGGCGCTCGAAGGCGCCGCCCACGGGCTGACCGCCAACGCCGTCGCCCCGTCCTGGATGCGCACGCCGCTCGTCGAGCGCCAGGTCGCCGACCGCGTGCGCCTCCTGGGCAAGCCGGAGGAGGAGGTCGTCGCCGAGCTGGTCGGCGAGCAGGCGGCCAGGCGCTTCGTCGAGCCCGCCGAGGTCGCGGCCGCGCTCGCCTTCCTCGCCGGCCCGGCCGCCTCGGGGATCACGGGAACCTGCCTGCCCGTCGACCTCGGAGCGCTGGCCTGATGCCGGCCGCCGCGCCTCAGACCGGCTCGGCCGGCGTCACCTTCGCCGTCGACACCGGAGGGACGTTCACCGACCTGATCGTCGACACCGGGGAGGAGCTGCGGCTCTTCAAGGCGCACACCACGCCCGCCGATCCCGTCGACGGCGTGCTCGACGCCCTGACCGTCGCCGCACGCGAGATGGGCGAGGACCGCCGGGCGCTGCTGGCGCGCGGCGCGCGCTTCATCCACGGCACGACCCATGCGACCAACGCGCTCGTCACCGGCTCGACGGCTCGCACGGCGTTCCTGACCACCGAAGGGCACCCGGACATCCTGCTGTTCCGCGAGGGCGGCCGCGGCCGGCCGTTCGACTTCAGCGTCGCCTACCCCGAGCCGCTGGTGCCGCGCGCGCTCACCCACGAGGTGCCCGGACGGGTCCTCGCCGACGGGACCGTTCACGAGCCGCTGGGCGAGGACCGCGTCGTGGAGATCGCCGGCCTGCTGCGGGCGGCCGGCGTCGAGGCGGTCGGCGTCTCGCTGCTGTGGAGCATCGTCAACCCGGCGCACGAGCTGCGCGTCGGCGAGCTGCTCGCGGAGCACCTGCCCGGGGTGCCGTTCACGCTCTCGCACCGCCTCAACCCGACGCTCCGCGAGTACCGCCGGGCGTCCTCCACCTGCATCGACGCGTCGCTCAAGCCGTTGATGGCCGCGTACTTCGGCTCGCTCGAGCAGCGGCTGGCGGAGGCCGGGTTCGGCGGGCGCGTGCTCACCGTCACCTCGCAGGGCGGCATGCTCGACGCGGCCGAGACCGCGCAGGCGCCGATCCACTCGATCAACTCGGGCCCCTCGATGGCGCCGGTCGCCGGCCGGCTGTACGCCGCGCGCGAGCACCGCCGCGCCACGGCGATCATCGCCGACACCGGCGGCACGACGTTCGACGTCAGCGTGGTGCGCGACGGGGTCATCCCGCGCACGCGCGAGACGTGGATCGGGCCGGAGTACCAGGGCCACATCACGGGCTTCCCCTCGGTGGACGTCACGAGCGTCGGCGCCGGCGGCGGGAGCATCGCGTGGATCGACGGCGGCGGCATGCTGCGGGTCGGCCCGCAGAGCGCGGGCTCGGCGCCCGGCCCAGCCTGCTACGGCAAGGGCGGCACCCGGCCGACGGTCACCGACGCCTGCCTGGTGCTCGGCTACCTGGACCCCGAGTACTTCCTGGCCGGCACGATGAGCCTCGACGAGGCTGCCGCGCGCCGGAGCATCGAGGAGGTCAGCCTGCCGCTCGCGCTCGCCGCCGACGAGGCCGCCGGCGCGATCCTGCGGATCGCCACCGAGAACATGGTCCACGCGATCGAGGAGATCACGGTCGGCCAGGGCATCGACCCGCGCGACGCGGTCCTGATCGGCGGGGGCGGCGCCGCCGGGCTGAACGTGGTCGCGATCGCCCGCCGGCTCGGCTGCCGCGAGGTGATCATCCCGGAGACGGGTGCGGCGCTCAGCGCGGCGGGCGCGCTGCTCTCGGACCTCAGCGCCGACCACGCCGAGACCCATGTCACGGACACGGCGGACTTCGACGCTGCCGGCGTCCGCGCGGTCCTGGCCCGGCTCACCGGCGCCTGCCGGGCGTTCGCCGAGCGCGCGGCCCCCGGCGCGGAGCCGGCCATCGACTACACGATGGAAGCCCGCTACCCGCGGCAGAACTGGGAGATCGAGGTGCCGGTCGCCGCCGAGCACGTCGGCGCCGAGCCGCAGGTCGGCGAGCTCGCCCGGGCGTTCCATCGAGCCCACGAGCAGCTGTTCGCCATCAGCGACCCGGGGTCGCGCGTCGAGATCGTCGCCTGGCGGGCCCGCGCGCGCGTCGCCGTCGGGGACGGCGCCGATCGCCGTGTGGCGCCGGCGCATCGCCGGCG
>JAICJK010000454.1 GCA_025928415.1 Solirubrobacteraceae bacterium
CGGCGGGCGTCATCCGCCCCAGCGCCCCCGGCACGCCGGCCACGGTGAACCACAGGTTGCCGTCGGCGCCCAGCGCGATGCCCGCCGCGGGGCCGCTGCCCGCACCGGAGGGCAGGCTCGTGACCGTGCCGTCCGGCGTGATGCGGCCCAGCGTGGCGGGCTTGCCGGCCTCGGTGAACCAGACGGCGCCGTCGGGGCCGGCCGCGATCGCGCCCGGGTGCGCGCCGCCCGGAAGGCCCGCCGAGAACTCCTGCACGGTGGGGGCGGCCGACGCGGCCGCGGGGGCGAGCAGCAGGCAGGCCGCAGACAGGCCGGAGAGGACGCACGACAGACGAGGCATGATCGGTGCTTCGACCGGCGAGCCACAGGGCGCGAGCCGCTCCGGCAGCGCGTGGACGGCCCTTCGACGCCGCGCGCGGCAGGCCGCGGGCGCCGGTCCGTGCGCTGACACGGCCCCTCAAGAGCGGCGACGGGAGCTCAGGCGACCGGCCGCAGGTGCTTGAACGGCTCGCCGCCGCGCAGCTCGGAGACGACGGCGTCGACCATCCCGTCGCCGTCCAGGCGGCGCCCGTCGGTGACCGCCGCGACCACGCTGCGCTTGCGCTCGATCAGGCGCGCCATCGTCTCGTCGATCGTGTCGGCGGCCAGCAGGTACCAGGCCGTCACGGCGTCGTGCTGGCCGATGCGGTGGCAGCGGTCCTCGGCCTGGTCGTGCATCGCCGGGGTCCACTCGAGCTCCAGGAAGGCGACATTGGAGGCGCGCGTGAGCGTGATGCCCTGGGCGGCCACGCGCGTGGCGCACACGATCAGCGCCGGCCCCTCCGGGTCCTGGAAGGCCTGCACGGCCGCCTCGCGCGCCTGCACCTTGTCGCGGCCGAGCAGGTGCAGCGCGTGCGGGAAGCGCTCGAGCACGGCGTCCTGCACCTCGACGTGGTGGGCGAAGACGACCAGCGGCTCGCCGGAGGCGAGGAAGTCGTGGATCCACGTCAGGGCGGCGTGCAGCTTCCCCCGCGCGGCCAGGCGCTTGAGCGTGCCGAGCTGGGCGAGGCGCTCGGCGCGCAGCGTCGCGGCGATCCGCGCGTCGAGCTCGCGCAGGTCCAGGGGCTGCTCGCGCAGCCAGGCCACGACGTCCTGCTCGGCCAGGCGGTACTCGCGCTCGTTGTCGAGCGTCACGGGCACGACGACCTGGCGCTTGGCCGGGAGCTGGGGGAGGACCTCGGACTTCAGCCGGCGCACGAAGCAGCGGCGGCGCAGGTGCCAGTGCAGGCGCTCCTCGGTCAGCGGGCCCTGGAACTGGCGCGAGAAACGCGCACCGGAGCCGAAGTCCTCCAGCCGGCCGATGACCCGCAGCTGGGAGATCAGCTCCTCGGCGTGGTTGAGCACCGGCGTGCCGGTCAGCGCGAGGCGCAGGCCTCCGGGGACGACGCCGCCGGCCAGGCGCCGCACGGCCTGCGTGCGCTTCGCGCTCGGGTTCTTGACGTAGTGGGACTCGTCGACCACGAGCGCGCGGGGGCGCAGGCGGGTCAGCTCGTCGCGGTGGGAGGCGACGACCTCGTAGTTGAGGATCGTGATGTCCCCGGTGTCGGGCACCGCCGAGCGGCCCTCGATGACGGCGACCGAGCGGTGCGGCAGCCACTTGCGCGCCTCGCGCTGCCAGTTGAGCTTCAGGCTCGCGGGGCACACGACCACGGCGGGGAAGGCGTCGTCGGCCTCCAGGGCGGCGAGCGCCTCGACCGTCTTGCCCAGGCCCTGCTCGTCGGCCACGAAGGTCTGGCGCGCCTCCAGCGCGTAGCGGACGCCGGCCCACTGGAACGGCTCCAGCGTGCCGCCCAGGCGCGCGGCGATCTCCGCCATCGGCTCGCCGGACGTCGCCCGCGAGGCCGCGATGGCCACGGCGGCCTCCGCGTGCTCGGCGCGCAGGTCCTCGAGGACGGGCGCCGCGGCGCCGGTGACCTCGACGCCGTGCTCGGCCAGGAAGGCGTCGAGCGTCTCCACGAGCCACGGGTCGACGGGCAGCGTGCGGCTGCGGTCGGCGGCGCCGGGCAGCTCCTCGAAGGCCTCGCCGATCGCCGGGTCCCAGAGCACGTCGAGCTTGAGGTGCTCGCCGTCGACGCCGTGGACGGAGGTCAGCCGCGCGGGCGGCGGGTCCTCGCCGCGCTCGAGCGCCGCCAGGCAGCGCAGCGCGCCGCCGTCCAGGCGCGCTCCGCGCTGGTCGCTCAGCGCCGCCGCGGCCTCCGGCACGAGCGGCAGCCACAGGCGGCCGTCGTGCTCCTCGACGAGCGGCGCGATCTCCTCGGGCAGCCGGCCCGCGCGGGTCTGCAGCACGAACCAGCCACGGCCGCCGCGCCGCGCCGTGCTCACGCGCCCCACCCAGCGGCGCCCGACCGCCCGCAGCCAGGCGTCGACCTCCGCGCTGGTGGTCAGGTCGGGGAAGCGCTGGAGGACGTCGGCGACGTGGGCGCCGGTCCAGTCGTCGACCTTGGCCGACCACTCGCGCGTGTCCCAGTCGAAGCGCCGGCCGGGGATCGAGCGCACCGCGGCGACGACGTGCGGGTCGTACGGGAAGCTCAGCACGACCATCGGAGCCCCGTCCCGGTCGCGTCGCAGCTCCACGTTGATCTGGGCGGGGGCGAGCTCCATCTCTCGCCCCGGACGGTAGCGGCCGCCCGGCGGGCGTCCCGGGGCGACGAGGAGGCGGATCGCCGGTTCAGGGCGCCGGTGACGGGGTAGCCGCGGCCCATGAGCGATCGATCTGGAGCCGACCGGGTCGGCCACGGCGAGGCGAGCCTGGGCGACGCCCAGGCCGACAACCCGCCCGACGACCCCGAGTACATCGCCGGCGACGCGCCGCCGCTGGACGCCGACGTGGAGTGGGAGGGCGAGGGCGAGCCGCCGCCCGAGGAGCTCGGCAACGACGACCCGAGCCCG
>JAICJK010000474.1 GCA_025928415.1 Solirubrobacteraceae bacterium
ATCCCCAGCAGCATCGCGGCCGTGCCGTAGGTGGCGACCCGGCGCCAGGGCACCAGCTTCTCCGCGGCGACGAGGCCGGCGACGATGGTCATCCAGGCGATGCTCATGAACCCGAGCGCGAGCAGCGAGGCCATGAGCGCCCAGCAGCATCCGACGCACCAGGCGCCGTGCCGCGCCCCCATCCGCAGCGCGCCCGAGCGACCGTCGCGCCAGGAGCCGAGCAGGAACCCGAGGGGGCTGCGGCACTTCCCGAGGCAGACGTCCTTGAGCGGCGTCAGCTCGTACGCGGCGGCGACGGCGAGCGTCGCGCCCGCGACCCACCGTCCCGCGCGATCCCACGCCAGGACGTCGCCCGCGACGCCGCCGGCGGCCACGGCGGCCGCGAAGCAGGCCAGGCCGGCGGCGGCCCAGACGACGAGGTAGCCCGCGGCGAACAGCAGCGGCGAGAGCGGCGAGCGCTCGCGCGTCATGCGCGCGTAGAGCGCGACCGTCGGCGCGACCGACGGGAACATCATCGCGGCCATCATCACGACCCAGGTGCCGAGGAACCAGCCGAACGTCCCGAGCCCGGTCCAGGGGCCGTCGTCCATGCCCCGCATCCGCTCGACCGTCCACCACCAGCCGATGCCGGCGACGGCGAACAGGAGGGCGACGAGCCCGAGCCGGGCCCGCACGGCCGCGAAGGCCGGAGCGAGGCCCGCGCCGCCGCGGGCTCCCTCCTGCGCCGAGGCGATCACGCGCTCAGGCGGCCCAGGAGAATTCGGACGTCGAGAGCCCGGTCTTGCCGTCGTAGGCGATGCCGAAGGCGTCGATCCGCGAGCGGGTCGCCTCGGCGATCGTCAGGTCCGAGCCCGCGGGGTGGAACATGCCGGAGAACCGGATCGGCTCGCCCGTCTCGATGCCGAACGGGACGATGTCCTCGATCTCGAAGTCGACCGCATCGCCGATGCGCACGCTGTGGCGCAGGCCGTCGTCCTCCACCTCGATCGCCGCGCGCTCGACGCCGAGCATCTCGCCGATGAGCGGCGCGAGCGCCGCCATCGGACCGCCGAGCCCGCCGCTGAACACCTGGACGAGCTTGTCGGCCTGCTCGTCGCTCGCCTGCTCGTCGACGAACATCCCGAGCCGCCAGTTCCCGTCGGTCATCACCTTCGGCGTGTCCGCGACGGCGGCGACCTTCAGCCCCGCGATGTCCGTGCCCTCGATCTCGCCCTCGCGGATGTCGAAGACCAGCACCACGCGGCAGAAGTCGTAGGTGGCACCGTGGTCGAACGATGCGTTGCACGGGCAGATCAGATCGCACGAGCACGTCTCGACGTAGCTGCCCTTCAGGCTCCACGACATCGATGGCCTCCCCCTGTCTGGTGCGGAAGGCCGATTGTCTGCCCCGGCGTGCGGCGCGTCAACCGCCGTGGGAGGGCGCGCCGCTCACCCCGGCGGAGGTGGCGGGCCGTGGCGGACCATGCCGAGCTCGCGCTCGACGTCGGCGATCCGCTCGGCCGCGACGCGTGGGCCGTCCGGCGGCGGCTGGAGCCACGGCCAGCGCGCCGGTTCGGCGAGCGCGCGGACGTACTCCTCGATCCCCGCCGGCGTCGAGAGGAAGAGCATCCGCGCCGTGTCGGACTCGACGCGGAAGGTGTGGGGCACGCCGCCCGGCGCGAACACCGCCGCGCCGGGCCGGCACGGCCGCGCCCGCGTCCGCACCCACTCCGGCGGGCTGCCGCCGTCGTCCGCCGGCCCGGGCTCGACGAGCCAGACCGTGACGTCGCCCTCGAGCAGGTAGAACGTCTCGTCCTGCGGGTGCGAGTGCAGCGGCGGAGCGGCGCCGCGCGGCAGGACCCCCTCCCACAGCGCGAAGCGGCCACCGGTCTGATCGCCTGCGAGCTTCACGCGGGCGAGCGTCCCCAGGAACCACAGCGCCTCGCCGCCCGCCGCGACGACCTGCGGACGCCCCGCGGCGGTCGTGCTCATGCCTGCGCCGCCAGCCGGAAGTCCTGCGGGCGCTCGTAGGCCCCGCGCGGGCTGCAGCCGATGGCCAGGATGCGCACCCCGTCGGGCCCTGGCTCGATGCTGCGCCGCAGGTCGGGGCCGACCCGCGCCAGTGCTCCCGCAGCGAGGGCGAGTCGCTCGCCCCCGGCCTTCAGCTCGCAGGAGCCCGCGAGCACGACGTACACCTCCTCCTGCCCGTCCTCGCTGTGGTCGTGCTCGGGGTAGTGGGCGAAGCCGGCGGGGAAGTCGAGCACCTGCAGCCCGAACGACTCCACGCCGAGCTCGGCGCCCGCCAGCTTGACGATCCCGTCGTGAATCGCCGTCAGCTCGTCGATCCGCCGCAGCGTGATGTCGCCCATCGTCTGCCTCCTGTCGCTCGCCGGCATTTCGGGGACGAGCGTAGGCCCGGCGCGACGGGCAGCACATCGAGCGGTCTGCCTATGTTGTCCGGTCGCCTTGCCCATCTTGGAGGACCAGCCCGCGCGCCCGCGCGCGCTCTATCGCGGCCACGCGATTGGCCGCCCCGAGTTTTCCCAGGATCGACGAGACGTGGTGGGCGACCGTCCGCTCCGACAGGTGCAGCGCGGTGGCGATGCCGGCGTTCGTCGCGCCGGTCGCGATCTGGTCGAGCACCTCCTGCTCGCGCCGCGTCAACCCGGCGGGGTGGATGCGCGTCGAGCGCCGCGGCCCGCGGAGCGCGGGAGCCCCGGCGGCGGCGCGGTCGCGCGCGAAGGCGCGTGCGGCGGCGTGCGCGCCGAGCGCCTG
>JAICJK010000361.1 GCA_025928415.1 Solirubrobacteraceae bacterium
GCCGCAGGTCGGCATGGCGCACGATCGCCTGCAGGACGATCTGCATCTCGAGCTGCGCGAAGGCGGCGCCGATGCAGCGGCGGATGCCGCCGCCGAAGGGGATCCACGCGTAGGTGTCGGGCTTGATCCCGAGGAACCGCTCGGGCGCGAAGCGGCGCGGGTCGTCATAGCGCGCGGGGTGGTGGTTGGTGCCCCAGATGTCGGCGCCCACCGACGCCCCGGCGGCCAGCTCGTAGCCGCCGAGCGTCATCGGCGCGCGCAGGTCCCGCGCGACGAAGCCGATCACGGGGCGGTCGCGCAGCGTCTCGTGGATCACCGCGTCGGCGAATGCGGTCGCCTCGCCGTCGCGCGCCTCCGCGGCCAGGCGCTCGAGCGCGGCGGGGTGGCGGACCAGGCGCTCGAGCGCCCACGCCAGCGACGTCGCGGTGGTCTCGTGCCCGGCGAGCAGCAGCGTGACGAGCTCGTCGCGCAGCTCGGCGTCGCCCATCGGCTCGCCGTCCTCGTCGCGCGCCTGCATGAGCAGCGAGAGGATGTCGTCGCGCTGCTCGACGTCGCCCCTGCCGCGGTGCTCGGCGATCTCCGCGTAGAGGGCGCGGTCCAGCGCGCCGACGATCCGCCTGCCGGGACCGACGATCCGGCCCGTGCGCCCCGCCACCAGGGTCATGACCGTGCCGAGCGCCGAGTCCGAGCCGCTGAGCAGGGCCCTGATGGTCCGGCGCAGCCCGTCGCGGCGCGCGCCGTCCTCGACGCCGAAGACCGCGCGCAGGATGACGTCCAGCGTGATCGCCTGCATCCGCGGCTGGGTGGCGATCCGCTCGCCCGTGCGCCAGGTCGCGAGCTCCTCCTCCGCCGCCCGGGCGATCACCGGGCGGTACGCGGTCAGCCGGTCGCCGTGGAAGGCGGGCAGCAGCAGGCGTCGCTGGCGCAGGTGCTCGGGGCCGATCAGCGTCAGCACCGAATGGGGCCCGACCAGCGGCGCCAGGGGGCTGCGCGCGGTGGCGGAGGGGACGTCGTCGGGCGGCGCGGTGAAGATCCGCTTGACGTCCGCGGCGTCGCGCGTGAGCACGATGCGGCGCGAGGAGGTGAACGCGAGCTCCGCGACGTCGCCGCCGTCCGGGTACAGGCCGTGCAGCAGCGGCACCGGACGGGAGAACATGCGCACGGTCTGCCGCCACGGCGCCAGGGGAGAGGCGGGCGGGCTGCTCGCCGGCGGCTGCGTCTCGGCCGGCTGGAACGCCGGCACCCGGGTCGCGGACACGCTAGGCCACCACCGGAGCGCCGGTCTGCCGGAGCGGCCGCAGGGTGGCCTCGACGCGCACGAGCTCGTCGAGCATCGCGACCGCCGCGTGCTCCATGACCTCGTTGGCCTGCAGCCGCTCCTCGTCGTCGAGGAACTGGCGCACGAACGGGATCGCGACGGCCTCGAACACCGGGGTCATCTTCAGCGTCGTGACGACCTGCTTGGCCATCTGCACGGCCCGCGTGCCGGCCGCGACGCCGCCGTAGCTCACGAAGCCGACCGGCTTGTAGCGCCACTCCTGGTTGAGGAAGTCGATCGCGTTCTTCAGCGGCGCGTTGAAGCCGTAGTTGTACTCGGGCATGACGAAGGCGAACGCATCGGCGGCGTCGATCTTCGCGCTCCAGTCCTTCGTGTGCTGGTGCTCGTACCGGCGCAGGCGCGGGTGGTTGGGCTCGTCGAGGAACGGCAGAGCGACCTCGGCGAGGTCCACGAGCTCGACGTCGAAGCCGCCGTGCGCGACGGCGCGCGCCTGGAACCACTGCGCGACGGGCAGGCCGACGCGGCCGGGGCGGGTGCTGGCGATGATGATCTGCAGGCTGGGCATCGGTCCTCGGGATGTGGGCGTGGCGGCGACGGGCTCAGGCGGCGACTTCGCTGCAGAGGTCCGGGCGGTCGGGATGATCCAGCCCGCGGCGCAGCGACGCGAACGCGACCGCGCCGGCGAGCAGCGGCAACCAGAACAGCACGACGCGGTAGAGCAGCACGGCGGCGGCCGTCGCGGCCGCGGGCGCGCCGTAGACGACCAGCGTGCCGATCAGCCCGCCGTCGATGCCGCCGATCCCGCCCGGCAGCGGCAGCAGGCCGCCGAGCTGGCCGATCAGGTAGCCCATGAGCAGGACGGTCAGCGCCGGCGACGCGCCGAAGGCGTGGAACGTCGCCCACAGCACCGCGTTGTCGAACGCCCAGTAGCCGAGGGCGCCGACCAGGACCGCGGGCTCGCGGCGGCGCACGACCTCGAGCGCCTCGCTGGCGCCGTCCACGAGCGCCGTTCGCGCCGTCGCCAGGCCGCGCCGCACCCGGCCCGCGCCGGGCGCGGTCGGGGCGGCCGGCCCGAACTGCGGCACCGCCGCGACGAGGGCGAGCACGGCGAGGGCCCTGCCCGCGGGCAGCAGCGTCAGCAGCAGGCTGCGGTGCGGCCCGACGCCGAGCGCCATGACCACGCCGAGGACCGCGACGGCCGCGAAGTTGATCGAGCCCTTGATCAGGAAGAAGGCCACCGAGCGGCGGGCGATGCGGCGCGCGCTCATCCCGTCACGGCTGAGCACCCAGGCGCCGAGCGCGAGGCCGCCGATGCCGCTGGCCGGGACGATCGAGCCCATCCCGAGCTCCGACCACCCCAGCTCGTTCGCGCTGCGCCAGGTCATCCGCCGGCAGAAGATGGGCCGGAACATGAGCACGTAGGAGAAGCCGGACAGCGCCTCGAGGACGACGGCGAGCACGATCCAGGCCGGCCTGACGTCGGCCAGCTCGTCGCGCAGCGCCCCCAGGCCCGGGGACAGGACCACGATCAGCCCGAGCACGACGAGCAGCGCGACGACCTGCAGCGCCCGCCGGGCCAGCCGCTTGGTGTCGAGCTCTGAGGGAAGGTCGCGCTGGGCGGTCGCCACCCCGACACCGTAGAGGTCGGCCGCCACCGGCCCGATGTGCTTCGCCGGCGACGCGCTCGGCGCGCACGCCGGCATGCATCCCTCGCCGGGCCGTGCCGCCGCCGCTACGGTCGCCGTGTCCCGCGCGCGCCCGCGCGCCGGGCGCCCATGCCATCGCTGCGCCGATCGACACGCCTCGCGGCCGTCCTGGCCCTGCTCCTGCTCGCCGTCCCCGCGGCGGCGCTGCTCGCTCCCGGCACCCGCGCGGCGGACACCGGCTCCCTGCGCAGCCAGGTGCAGCGCGACCGCTCGCGTGAGCAGGGCCTGTCCTCCGCGGTCGCGCACCTCGGCCGCCTGGAGCGCGCCGCGTCGCGCGACGTCGCGCTCCTGCAGGGGCGCCTCGACGCCGCGCAGGCCGACCTCGGCGCCTGGCAGGGGCGCCTGGCCTCCACGCAGTCGCGACTGCGGGCGGCCCGGCGGCACCTCGGGCGCCTGCGCCTGCGGCTGGCCGTGGACCGCCGGACGCTCGCCGCGATGCTGCAGGGCAGCTACATGGCCGACAAGCCGGACCTCGTGGGCGTGGTGCTCGAGGCACACGGCTTCGCCGACCTGCTGGAGCGGCTGAGCTTCGCGCGGCGGGTGCAGGACGCCAACGCCGTCGTGCTCGGCGCGGTGCGCCGCGCCCGCGACGCGACCGTGCGCGAGCAGCACGACCTCGCGGTGCTGGTGCCGCGCCAGCGCGCGGCGACCGAGGCGGTGCAACGCGAGCGCGACGCGCTGGCCGCGATCGGCGCCGGGCTGCGGCGGC
>JAICJK010000443.1 GCA_025928415.1 Solirubrobacteraceae bacterium
GCTGGAGCGCGGCCTGGAGCAGGAGGGCTACGCGGTGGACGTCGCGCGGACGGGCGACGAGGCGCTCGACCACGCTACGCGCCGCCCCTACGACGCCGTGATCCTCGACCTGATGCTCCCCGGCGTCGACGGCTTCACGGTATGCCGCACGCTCCGGGACCGCGAGCGCTGGTACCCGGTTCTGATGCTCACCGCGCGGGGGGACGTCGACGACCGCATCCACGGCCTCGACAGCGGGGCGGACGACTACCTCGTCAAGCCGTTCGACTTCGGCGAGCTGCTGGCGCGCCTGCGGGCGCTCATCCGCCGCGGGCCCTCCGAGCGGCCCCCGGTGCTCGAGGTCGGCGACCTGCGCTTCGACCGCGCCACCCGGACCGTCACCCGTGCGGATCGGGAGGTGGACCTGACGCCCCGCGAATTCGCCGTGCTCGAGTACCTCGCCGCCCGGGCCGGGCAGGTCGTCCCGCGGGCGGAGCTGCTCGAGCAGGTGTGGGACGAGCACGAGGACGCCTCGCCGAACCTCGCCGACGTCTACGTGGGCTACCTGCGCAAGAAGCTCGAGCGGCCCGCCGGCCCGCGGCTGATCCGCACCGTGCGCGGCATCGGCTTCCTGCTGGAGCCCGGATGAGGCTGCCGATCCGGGTCCGGCTGACGGCGTGGTACGCGGGCCTGCTCGCGGTGGCGATCCTCGGGCTCGGGACGTTCCTCGTGCTGCAGCTCAGGTCGGACCTGCGCGCGACCGTCGACCGGGACGTCCAGGCCGCCGCCGTCCAGCTCGCCCGGGGCTACGGGCGGGCCGGCGCGCCCGAGTTCCTGGACGTCAGCGAGACGGTCCTCGCGGGCAGCGGCGCCGCCTCCCAGGTGCTCGACGCCGACGGCCGCGTCCTGCTGACCTACGGCGAGCCCGGGGCCGCGCACGCCCTGCTCTCCCGCGCGCAGCTCGCGCGGGCGCTGGCCGGCGGGCGCGAGCTCATCACCGTCGAGCTGCAGCCGGGCGACCAGCACTACCGCGCGCAGGCGCTGGCCGTGCCCGGCAACCGGCGCGTCGTCGTGGTCGCCGAGTCGCTGTCGCACGTCGAGGAGTCCGTCCGCCGGGTCCTCATCCTGCTGCTGCTCGCCGGGCCCGCCGCGGTGGCGATCGCCTCCGTCGGCGGCTGGTGGCTGGCGCGCAAGGCGCTGCGGCCGGTCCACCAGATGGCCTCCGAGGCGGCGGCGATCGGCATCGAGCGGCTGTACGAGCGCGTCGCCGTCCCCCGGGCGCAGGACGAGATCGGCCACCTGGCGGTGACGCTGAACGCGATGCTCGACCGCCTCGAGCAGGGCGTCACCGAGAAGCGCCGGCTGGTCTCCGACGCCTCGCACGAGCTGCGCACCCCGCTGGCCGTGATGCGCGCGGAGCTCGACGTCAGCCTGCGCAGCGGCGACCTGTCGGCGGGCGGCCGCGCGGTGCTCGAGAGCGCGCGCGAGGAGGTCGACACGATGAGCCGCACCGTCGACAACCTGCTGACCCTGGCCCAGGCCGACGAGGGCCGGCTCGAGCTGCTCACCGAGCGGACGCCGCTCGGTGAGGCGGTCGAGGCCGCCGTCGCGCCGCTGCGCGCGCTCGCCGCGGCCAAGCGCGTGCTGCTGCGGGTCGACGCGGGCGCCGAGGAGGTCCTCGCCGACCCCCGGCGCCTGCGCCAGGCCGTCACGAGCCTCGTCGAGAACGCGATCAAGTTCTCGCCGCCCGGCGGCGAGGTCGGCGTCACCGCGTGGCACGCCGGCTCCGAGGTCGGCGTGACCGTCGTCGACGACGGCCCCGGCATCCCGGCCGCGCATCGCGCGCACGTCTTCGACCGCTTCTACCGCGTCGACGGCGCCCGCGGGCGCGAGGTCGGCGGCAGCGGCCTCGGGCTGGCGATCTGCCAGGAGATCGCCGTCGCCCACGGCGGCCGCGTGTGGGTCGACAGCGAGGAGGGACGGGGCAGCGCCTTCACGCTGGCGCTGCCCCGGGCGGGGCAGCGGCCCCTGGCCGCCGCGGTGCCGCGGCGAAGGTGACGGCGGGCAGGCCGGGGGAGACCCGCCCGCCGAGCTCTCAGCGCACCGGCTTGACGTGGCCGATCAGCGTCTGGTTGCGCCGGCGGAACTGCGCCTCGTACTGCGGCCGGACCTTCGCCTCCACCGGCGCGATGCGCTGCTGCTCGCAGGCGAAGTCGGCCCTGGCCGTGGCCACCTCGTCGTGCTGCAGCGCCGCGAGCGCCGCGTGGTCGTAGGGCGGCGGCCGCCGGCCGTCCCCGGGCCCGGTGGCGAACGGACCGGGCAACGGCCCGACGATCTTCTCCATGCGCTTGGTGATGTCCCCGTCGATGTCGTCGGGATCCTCGTAGCGATAGCCCGCGTCGGCCATGCACGCGCCCCAGCGCTCGAGCGCCCGGACCATGCGCTGGTCCTCGAGGATGCGCTCGTCGAGCTGGTCGAGCTTGTTCTGCAGCTGCGTCAGCACCTGCGCGCCGCCGAACACGGCGGTGGTCGCGCGGCGCGTGCACCCGCCGAGCTTCGTGAAGTCGCCGCTGTCCACCGCGGCCTGGAACGTCGCGCCGGCCTCCTGACCCCACAGGGCGCGATCGTAGGCGCGTCGATCGGCGGGCCCGAGCGCCGCGCGCAGCCGCTGGTTGGGGTCCGCCGTGGCGCCGCCGCGGCCCCACAGCGTGCTGATGCCGTAGCCGAACTGCTTGAGGAAGTCCTCGTCGCTCAGGCGCGTCGCGCCGGTCACCGCTGCGCGCTGGGCGAACGGGTCCACCGGCACGTAGTCGAAGCCCTGCGCCTTCATGCAGTCGCGGATGCGCCCCTCGACGCGGCTCTGGCGCGCGGTGATCCCGGCCTGGTCGAACCCGAGCTGATCCTCGACGCTCCCGCCCTTGGGGGCCTGCGACGACGCCGCGCCGCCGCTCGACGTGCTCGCGCTGCTGCCGGCGCCGCAGCCGGCGAGGCCGAGCGCGGCGCCGGCGGCGAGCAGCGCGAGCA
>JAICJK010000345.1 GCA_025928415.1 Solirubrobacteraceae bacterium
GACCTTGTCGTAGTCGGGCTCGTCCGGGGTCGGATGGATGCAGTCGACGGGGCAGACCTCCACGCACGAGTTGTCCTTCGTGCCGATGCAGGGCTCTGCGATCACGTATGCCATGCGGGCGGGTTCCTTGGCTTGGGGAGAGGTTCCAGGGGCCCGTCATACTACGGAAGAGCGCATGGGGATCACCTCCAAGATCATCGCCGAGCGCGGCCGGCGGCAGGTCGCCAAGCAGGGCCTGGACCCCGCTCGCGTGCCTCCCGGCCAGTACCTCACCGAGCGCTTCCCGGTCCTCACCTACGGGCCCAATCCCGCCGTCGACCTGCACGACTGGTCGCTCAGCGTCTCCGGCGAGGTCGAGGCGCCGTACAGCCTGCGCTGGGACGAGCTGATGGCCATGGAGCAGGTCACGCTGACCACCGACATCCACTGCGTCACGCGCTGGTCGAAGCTCGACACGACGTGGACCGGGGTGCCCGTCGGCGCCCTGCTCGCGCGGGCCCGCGTCAAGCCGTCGGGCACCCACGTGCTCGCGCACTGCGACGGCGGCTACACGACCAACCTGCCGCTCGAGGCCCTGCTGGACGACGACGTCCTGGTCGCCCACGCCTACGACGGCCGGCCGCTGGAGCCCGACCACGGCGCGCCGCTGCGCCTGCTCGTGCCCAAGCGCTACTTCTGGAAGTCGGCGAAGTTCCTGCGCGGGCTCGAGGTCCTGCCCGCGGACCAGCCCGGCTTCTGGGAGCTCAACGGCTACCACAACGACGGGGACCCCTGGCGCGAGCAGCGCCACTGGTTCTGACGCCGCCCGCGGACCGCTCCGCCGCGCTCAGCCCGCCAGTGCCGCCCTCCGCCCCGCCCACGAGTGCGCCTCCTCGACCTGCGCGGCCAGCGCCAGCAGCGCGCCCTCGCCGGCGGGCTGGCCGATGAGCTGCACGCCCAGCGGGACGCCCGCGGCGTCGTCGCCCTCCGGCCGCGCGTAGAGCGGCAGGCTGATCGCCGGCGAGCCGGTGACGTTCTGGGTCGCCGTGTAGGGCGTGAACGCGCCGGAGCGGGCGAAGTCGGCCATCGGGTCGGCGCTCTGGGGGTCCATCGTCCCC
The DNA here is from genome assembly GCA_025928415.1 of Solirubrobacteraceae bacterium. Classification (GTDB taxonomy): domain Bacteria; phylum Actinomycetota; class Thermoleophilia; order Solirubrobacterales; family Solirubrobacteraceae; genus Paraconexibacter. Next base: position 1,098 of record JAICJK010000345.1, read on the forward strand.
AGCAGCACCGGCGCCTCGGCCAGCGACGGCGTCAGCACGACGTCGTACTGCGCCGTCCAGGTGACCAGCGTGCGCGCGAGGGCGTGGAGCTGGGCCTCGGCGGCAAGCGCCTGCACCGAGTCGATGCCCTTGCAGAGGTTCCAGATCGCCCAGCTCAGGGCCTCCATGTCGTCCTGCACCGGGTCGCGCCCGGCGACCATGCCCGCGAAGGCGATCTGCAGTGCCACGGCGGGGCCGAAGGAGGCGGTGAACAGCTCGAGCATCCCCGGGATCTGCCACGGCGCCTCGACCTCCTCGACCTCGTGGCCGAGGGACTCCAGCAGCGCCCCCGCGTCCCGCGCGGCCTGGATGCACACCGGGTCGACGGGGGAGCCGGGCAGCGGCGTCGTCGTGGTCAGCCCGACCCGCAGGCGCCCGGGGGCGCGGCCGGCAGCGGCGGCGAACGGCTCGGAGGGCGGCGGCGCCCAGGCCATGTCGCCGAGCTCGTGGCCTGCGAGGAGGTCGAGCACCTGCGCGGTCTCGGCGACCGTGCGCGTCAGGACGCCGTCGGTGACGAGGAACTGGCTGCCGAGCTCGGGCGCGAGCGAGATGCGGCCGCGCTGCGGCTTGAGGCCGACCAGGCCGCAGCACGCCGCCGGGATGCGCGTCGAGCCGCCGCCGTCGTTGGCGTGGGCGATCGGCACCATCCCCGAGGCGACCGCGGCCGCCGACCCGCCGCTGGACCCGCCCGGCGTGCGCTCGGCGTCCCACGGGTTGCGCGTCGCGCCGAACCGGCGGGTCTCGGTGATCGGCATGATCCCGTACTCGGGCAGGGTCGTCGTCCCGATGACGATGAACCCCGCGGCCTTGAGCCGGCGCACGACGTTGTGGTCGAACGGCGCGACGAAGTCGCCCATGAAGTCGGCCGCGAAGGTCAGCCGCTTGCCCTCGACGGCGCGGTTGTTCTTGATCGCGATCGGCACCCCGGCGAACGGCCGCTCGTCGCCCGGGCCGACCCCGTCGGCCTCGGCGAGCGCCTCGTCGCCGAAGACGTCGACGAAGGCGTTGAGCTGCGGGTTGAGGGCGTCGATCCGGTCGAGCGAGGCCTGCACGAGCTCGCGCGCGGAGAGCTCGCCGGACCGGACGCTCGCCGCCAGCTCGGTGACGGGGCGGAACAGCAGGTCGGCGGCGGCGGTGTCGGGCACGGGACGCTCCTCGGGCGGCGGGGACGGGTGGCGGGGCCAGCCTAGTCGGTGGTGTGCCGCGCCGGGCCCGGTCGGGTCGGCGAGAGCCCCGCGTGTGCGACGCTTTGTGGCATGAGCACGACCGAGACCGAGGTCCAGAGCGGCCTCGAGGGCGTCGTCGCATTCGCGACGACCATCGCCGAGCCGGACAAGGCGGGCGGCGCGCTGCGCTACCGCGGCGTCGACATCGAGGACCTCGTCGGGCACGTGCCCTACGAGAAGGTCTGGGGCCTGCTGGTCGACGGCAGCTTCGAGCCCGGGATGGCGCCCGCCGAGCCGCACCCGCTGCTCGTGCGCTCGGGCGACCATCGCGTCGACGTGCAGGCGGCGCTGGCCACGCTGGCGCCCGAGTGGGGCTTCCGGCCGCTGATCGACATCTCCGACGAGCAGGCGCGCGACGACCTCGCCCGCGCCTCGGTCATGGCGCTGTCGTTCGTCGCGCAGTCCGCGCGCGGCCTCGGGCAGCCCTGGGTCCCCCAGCACGAGGTCGACAAGGCGCGCACGATCGCCGAGCGCTTCCTGATCCGCTGGCGCGGCGAGGCGGACCCCGACCACGTCAAGGCGATCGACGCCTACTGGATCAGCGCGGCTGAGCACGGCATGAACGCCTCGACGTTCACCGCGCGCGTCGTCGCCTCCACCGGCGCCGACTGCGCCGCCGCGCTGTCGAGCGCCGTGGGCGCGCTGAGCGGGCCGCTGCACGGCGGCGCCCCGTCGCGCGTGCTGAAGATGATCGAGGGCGTCGAGCGGACCGGCGACGCCGAGAAGTGGGTCAAGGACGCGCTGGACCGCGGCGAGCGGCTGATGGGCTTCGGCCACCGCATCTACCGAGCGGAGGATCCCCGAGCGCGGGTCCTGCGCCGCACCGCGGCCGAGCTCGGCTCGCCGCGCTTCGAGGTCGCCGAGGCGCTGGAGAAGGCGGCGCTCGCCGAGCTGCACGCCCGCAAGCCCGATCGCGTGCTGGCCACGAACGTCGAGTTCTGGTCGGCGCTCATCCTCGACCTGGCCGACGTGCCGGCCGACCTGTTCACGCCGATGTTCACCTGCGCGCGCGTCGCGGGCTGGAGCGCCCACATCCTCGAGCAGAAGCGCGAGGCGCGGCTGATCCGCCCGACCGCGCTGTACGTCGGCGAGGCGCCGCGCCCCGTCGCCGCGGTCTAGCCCCGAGCCGGCCGGCCCCGCTCGCCTCCACTTCGACGACGGGCGGGTGGCCTGGTCCTCACGGCCTCAGCGAGCGGTCGCGAGCTCCATGGCCGCGTCCAGCGCGCGCACCGGGCCGACCAGCGCATCGCAGCAGAGCGCGTAGCGGTTGCTGCGGCCCTCCGCGGTGACGGTCACCAGGCCGTGGTCGCGCAGGAGCTTGAGGTGGTGGCTGACGAGGGTCTGCCCCATGCCGGTCGCGTCCTGCAGCTCCTTGACGGTGTGGTCCTCCTGCGCCAGCAGCAGGACCAGCGTGAGCCGGCGCTCGTCGGCCA
>JAICJK010000582.1 GCA_025928415.1 Solirubrobacteraceae bacterium
CGCGCCCGCGGCGAGCGCGCCCGCGGCCGCCGCGGCGCCCGCGCCGGCGGGCCGGCTTGGCGTCCTCGTCCTCGTCGGCGTCCTCGTCCTCGTCCTCGTCGTCGCCCGCGGCGGCGCGCCGCTCGGCCTCCGCGGCCTCCTGGGCGACGCGCTCGGCCTCGGCGCGCTCGAGCTCGGCGGCGATCAGCGCGTCGTCCTGGGCGCGCAGGTCGATCTCGTCGTCGAAGTCCGTCGCCGGGCCGTTGCCCTCGGACTCCCCCGGCGCGAGCTCGTTCTCGCGCTTGAAGGCCTCGATCTGCTGGACGGTCACCTCGAGCTGGTGCGCGATCCAGGCGTCGGTGCGGCCCTGCTGGACCCACGAGCGGATCTGGTTGAGCTGAGGACGAAGTGAGCGTCGCGCCATGGTTCGGGGCGGGACACTACACAAGCGCGCTGCCGAGCCGCCCCCCGGCGAAATGGTCGCCGGCGCCCAAGCTTGCAAGTGCAACCGCGTGGTGGAACAGTCGATCTCCACCCCATTTGCAGGTCGAGCGCCATGGCGGACTCAGGGAGGTAGCCAACTTGCTCGTGCTGACACGCAAGTCCAACCAGAGCATCATGATCGGCGACGACATCGAGGTGTCGGTGCTGTCGATCATGGGCGAGAAGGTCCGCATCGGCATCCAGGCGCCGCGGGACATCCCTGTGTTCCGCAAGGAGGTCTATCTCGAGATCCAGCAGGAGCGCGCGATGGGCCCCGCGTCGGGCGAGGAGAGCTTCCGGGATCAGGTGGACACGGCGCTGCGCCGCCTGGGCGACTCCTAGCCCATCACGTAGTACAGCGTCTCGAACATCGCGACGGTCACCAGGACGGCGGTGGCCACGAGGACGAGGATGAGCAGCGCGAAGCGCAGCGACCCGTGCTTGTGCGCCTTGGCCATCTGGCGCTGGCGCGACCGCGCGGCGACCTCGCGCTGCAGCGCGTCGCGACGCTGACGCTCGGCGAGCGTCTGCTCGGCCAGCGCGCGCTCGAACTGCGCCATGCTCTGTCGCTGGGGGGTCGCCATCGGCTGGACGCATCCTACCCCGCGCACGGCGCCCCCGACCCTCTCGGCTCCGGGCCCACAGCCGCTCAGCACCGGCCCCATAGCCCGCGCCCCGCCCGGCGCGCGTCGGCCTGCAGGGCCGCGAAGCGCGGCGCGAAGCGATCGTTCGGCGCGATCGTGAGCGTCCGCGCGTAGCCGTCGCGCACGAGCGCCGCGTTCACGAACGCGCCATCCGAGGCGCGGTAGACGTAGGCGAGCAGGCGCCCGTAGCGGTCGCGCGCCTCCGCGCCCGCCACCAGGCGCACGCGCCGGCCGGCCACCAGGCGCGCGTTGGCGGCGCTGGCCGCCTTCGCGAAGCACTGCACGGGCGTGCCGGGCTTGACCGACTCCGGGGTGTCCACGCCGATGTAGCGCACGGTCTCCGACCGGCCGCTCAGCCGGACGTGGATCGTGTCCCCGTCGACCACGCGCTCGACCAGGCCATCCCCGCCTCCACCCTCTCCGCCGCCACCGCGCCCGCCGAGCACGTCGAGGCCGTCGCCGACGACCACGAGGGCGGCGACGAGGACCAGCAGGCGCAGCAGCGTGTGGGATCGCATGGACCGGCCAACCTACGAGCGACGCCGGGCGCGATGCACCCGGCGTTGCGGGACCGGCACGGGAATGTGACCGCGCTCAGGCGATCGTCACCCCGTCAGGCGATCGTCACCTCGTCGGCGAGGTACACGTCCTGGATCGCGTTGAGCAGGCCGATGCCCTCGTCCATCGGGCGCTGGAAGGCCTTGCGACCGGAGATCAGGCCGGTGCCGCCGGCGCGCTTGTTGATCACCGCGGTGCGCACCGCCTCGGCGAGGTCACTGTCACCCGACGACGCGCCGCCGGAGTTGATGAGCCCGGCGCGCCCCATGTAGCAGTTGGCGAGCTGGTAG
>JAICJK010000183.1 GCA_025928415.1 Solirubrobacteraceae bacterium
GCGTAGAAGCCGCGGCCGGACTTCTTGCCGAGCGCGCCCTCGTCGATCAGCGCGTAGACCTTCGCCGGGACGTCCGCGCCGATCGCCTCGCCGATCGCGGCGGACACGTCGAGCCCGACGAAGTCCAGCAGCGCCAGGGGGCCCATCGGATGCCCGGCGCCGAGCGTCATGCAGGTGTCGATCGCCTCTGAGCTGAGGCCGCTCTCCTCCTGGAAGGCGACCGCGCTGAACAGGTAGGGGAACAGCAGCCGGTTGACCACGAAGCCGGGGGTGTCGGGAACCTCGACGACCGTCTTGCCCAGCGCCTCGCAGAAGGCGCGCGCGCGCTCGCGCGTGCGCTCCGTGGCCTCCACCGGGAACGCGAGCTCGACGAGCTTCATCCGCGGGACCGGGTTGAAGACGTGCAGGCCGACGAAGCGGTCGGGGTGCCCGGACGCGTCGGCGATCCGCTGGACCGACAGCGACGAGGTCGTCGTCCCGAACATCGCGTCGGGGTCGGCGACCGCCGCCAGGCGCTCCCACAGCTCGGCCTTCGGGGCGTGCTCCTCGATGACGGCCTCGACGACGGTCGTGGCGCCCGACAGGACCTCCAGGTCGGTCGCGATCGTGATCGCCGAGGGGTCGATGCCGTCGTCCAGGCGCCCGCAGACCTTCTCGACGGAGCGGCGCGCGCGGTCGGCGGAGGCGCCGGACCGCGCCCAGAGGACCACCGGGCCGATCTGGGCGGCCGACGCCGCGAGTCCGCAGGCGATGGCGCCGCTGCCCACGACGCCCAGACGTTCATCCGCGCTCATCGACGCGGTACTGTACGTGAACCGTTTTCAACATGGTCGTCTCCCCATCCCCACCGGAGGAACTGAACAGCCCATGAGTGGACAGCAGGGTCGAGAAGTCGTCATCGTCGAGGCCGTCCGGACGCCCGTAGGGCGCGGCCACAGGGAGAAGGGGTACTTCAAGGACACCCACCCCGCCGACCTCCTGGGCCGGACGTACACGGAGCTCATGAGCCGCACGGGCCTCGATCCCAACGAGGTCGAGGACGTCATCGCCGGCTGCGTGCAGCAGTTCGGCGAGCAGGCGTTCAACATCGCCCGCAATGCGTGGCTGCAGGAGGGGCTGCCGATCGAGGCCGCGGCCACGACCGTCGACCGCCAGTGCGGCTCGGCGCAGCAGGCCGTGAACTTCGGCGCTGCGCTGATCGCCTCCGGCATCCACGACGTCGTGATCGGCTCCGGCGTGGAGCACATGGGCCACCTGCCGTTCTCGGCGGGCATGGAGACCCAGCAGACCTACGGCGCGGCGTTCACGCCGAAGCTGATGGACAAGCACAACATCGTCGGCCAGGGCCTCGGCGCGGAGATGATCGCCGACGAGTGGGAGATCTCCCGCTCCGAGCTCGACGAGCTCGCGGTGCGCTCGCACCGCAACGCGCACAAGGCCACCGAGGACGGCCTGTTCGAGCGCGAGATGATCCCGTGGGAGCTCGACGGCAGGACGATCGTCACCGACCAGGGCATCCGCCCGGACACGAACCTCGAGGCGCTCGCGAACCTCAAGCCGGCGTTCAAGCCGGACGGCAAGATCACCGCGGGCAACTCGTCGCAGATCTCCGACGGCGCGGCCGCCGTGCTGCTGATGAGCCGCGAGAAGGCCGAGCAGCTCGGGCTGAAGCCCCGCGCGCGGATCGTCGACCAGACGACCGTGGGCTGCGACCCGGTGAAGATGCTCGAGGGCCCGATCCCCGCCACCGCGAAGATCCTCAAGCGCAACGGCATGACGATGGCCGACATCGACCGCACCGAGATCAACGAGGCCTTCGCCCCGGTGGTCGTCGCGTGGGCGCGCGAGCACAACCCCGACATGGACACGGTCAACGTGCGCGGCGGCGCGATGGCCCTCGGCCACCCGCTCGGCTCCACCGGCGCGCGGCTGATCACCACGCTGCTGCACACGCTGGAGGACGAGGACAAGGAGACCGGGCTGGTCACGATGTGCTGCGGCGGCGGGCTGGGCACCGGCACGCTGATCCAGCGCGTCTGACCGCATGCGGGAGCGTCTGGCCGGCGCAGCGGCGAGTCTCGGGATCGACGAGCCGCTGCGCCGGGTCAAGCGCTCCTTCGAGCCGGGCCACATCCGCCGCGACCGCCGCGACAACGAGCACCTGCGGGCGATCCTCGCCGCGGTGCTCGCCGCCGACGCCTGCTGCATCGACGTCGGCGCGCACCGCGGCGCCGTCCTGGCCGACCTGGTGCGCCTTGCGCCCCGCGGCCGCCACCTGGCCTACGAGCCGCTGCCCGAGCTGGCCGCGCTGCTCGCGGCGCGCTTCCCCGCCGTCGAGGTGCGCAACGCGGCGCTGTCGGACCGGGCGGGCGAGCGGGAGTTCGTGCGGGTCGTGGACGACCCGGGCTGGAGCGGCTTCCGCGAGCGGCCGACCCCGGGCGAGAGCCGCGTCGAGCGCCTGGCGGTGCGCACCGAGCGCCTCGACGACGCGCTGCCGGAGGGCTTCGCGCCGGCGCTGATCAAGATCGACGTCGAGGGCGCCGAGCTGGAGGTGCTCGACGGCGCGCTGGGGACGCTGGCCGCCCACCGCCCCGTCGTGGTCTTCGAGCACGGCGCGGGCTCGGCCGACCACTACGGCACGCGGCCCGAGGACGTCCACGCGCGCCTGTGCGACGGCGCCGGGCTGCGCATCTTCGACCTCGACGGGGGCGGGCCCTACAGCGCCGACCGCCTGGCGACGGCGTTCTGGGCCGGCGAGCGCGTGAACTTCCTCGCGCGGCCCTGAGCGCGGGGATCGGGCGGCGCGCGGCCGCGGCGCTCGGCGCGAGTGTGGGCGCGCCGCGGCCCGTCAGCGCCGGCCGAGCTCCTCGAGCAGCAGGACCTGCGCGAGCGTCGCGTGCTCGAGGTCGGCGAGGTCGACGCTCTCGTCGGCGGCGTGGATCTGCGCGGCGTCGTCGGCGGCGCCCCAGAGGATGATCTCGGCGGCCGGCAGCGCCTGGGCCAGCAGGACGCAGAGCGGGATCGCCCCGCCGCTGCCGACCTTGACCGGCGCCTTGCCGTAGGCGCCTTCGAGCGCCCGCAGCGCCGCCGCCTCGCCCGGCCCGCCGCCGGCCAGCAGCGCGCCGGGCGCGGCCTCCCTGGGCGTCAGCTCGAGCGCCGCGCCCCACGGGGCGACCCGCCGCAGGTGCGCCGAGAGCGCCGCGATCGCGGCCGCCGGGTCCTGGCCCGGCGCGAGCCGGGCGCTCAGGCGCGCCCGGGCGTGATCGACCAGCGCGTTGGCCGCGCCCTCCACCGGCGGCGCGTCGAGGCCGATCGCGGTGATCGACGGCCGCGTGTAGAGCCGCTCGGCGAGCGCCCCGTCGCCCATCAGCCCGACGCCGGCGGGGACCCCGGCGCTGGCGCGCAGGGCGTCCTGGTCGACCGGTCGCCCGTCCCAGGCCTGGCGCACGAGCCCCTCCACGGCGACGTTGCCCGCCGGGTCGTGCAAGGTGGCCAGCATCCGCGCCAGCGCGATCAGCGCGTCCGGCGCCGCGCCCCCGAACAGGCCGGAGTGGACGGGCGCGCGCAGGGTGCGGACCTCCACGTCCAGGACGGCCAGCCCGCGCAGCGAGGTCGTCAGCGTGGGCTCCCCGACGCGCCAGTTGCCGGCATCGGCGACGACGACGACGTCGGCGGCGAACTGCTCGGGGTGGGCGGCCAGGTAGGAGGCGAACGTCCCGCGGCCCGTCTCCTCCTCGCCCTCGACGATGACCTTGACGTGGATGGGCGGCGCGCCGCCGAAGGCGCGCAGGGTTCCCGCGTGCAGCGCGATCCCCGCCTTGTCGTCGGCCGTGCCGCGGCCGTAGAGGCGCCCGCCGCGCTCGGCGGGCTGCCACGACGGGCTGGTCCAGGCCGCCTCGTCGCCCGCCGGCTGGACGTCGTAGTGGGCGTAGAGCAGGACGGTCGGCGCGCCGTCCGGGCCGGCGAGCTCGCCCCACACGGCGGGCGGCGCGCCGGGGATGTCGATCAGCTCCGCGCCGGTCAGGCCCGCGTCGCGCAGGATCTCCGCCGTGACGGCCGCCGCCTCGGCCACGGGCTCCGGCGGGAAGCCCGGGAAGGCGACCGACGGGATGCGCACGAGGCGCTCGAGGTCCGCGCGGACCTGTGCCGCGCCGCGCGCGACGGCGTCGGCCGGCTCGGCGCTCATCCCCAGCGGAAGCCCGTGGGCTCGGCGGCGACGGGCAGGGGCGGGTCGGGCAGCCCGGGCGCGGGGTGGGGGTCGTTGTAGCCGCCCGGCGCGACGTCGTTGGGGCCGTCGGGGTGGAACAGCGAGGCGAGGTACTGGATCTGCCCGCGCCCCGGGCCCAGCTCGAACTGGCCCCCGCCGTACATCTGGATGCCGTGCGCGTCGCAGTGGTCGTAGGCGGTCAGCACGGAGCGCACGCCGCCCAGGCGCGACGGCTTGACGTTGACCGCCTTGGGCTGGAAGGGCAGCGCCTCGATGTCGGCGACGCTGTGGATCGGCGCGTCCCAGCTGATGCGGTCGTGATGGGGCTCCAGCAGCGCGTCGACCTCGGGCGAGCCGGTGTGCGGGTCCTCCAGCCAGGCGTCCGGGAAGGCCTCCAGCAGCAGCCGGTAGAGCGCCGGGTCGGGGGCGACATCGACGACGGTGCCCTTGTACTGGCCCTTGAGGTCCAGGCTCTCGACCGCGCCGGTGGCGGCGACCGCGGCGGCCAGCTCGGCGGTCCAGTCGTTGGTCGGGTCGATCTTGACGCGCAGGCCCGGGTGGCCGTCCAGGCGGGACCGCAGCGGGTCGAGCGTCGGCGGCTTGCCGAGGCGCAGGGAGACGACGAAGCGCACGGGGCGCGCCTCGCGGCCGACGACCTCCTGCAGCGAGCGCCCGGCCTGGCGCAGCGCGAGGTCGAGCGCGGCGGACTCGTAGGCCCACACCCGGTAGTGCACCGACGGCGGGTGGCGCGGCGGCTCGGGCCACAGGTCCAGGCCGGCGAGGTGCTCGCAGAACGAGGCGAGCGTCCAGGTGCCCGCGAGCGGCAGCGCCGGCCCCGCGGCCTGCAGCGCGCCCTGGTCGTCGGCGTCGTAGGAGACGTCCTCGCCGACGCCGTCGGTGCCCGCGCCGCGCAGGCGGATGACCGTCGAGACGCGCGTGAAGGCGCTGGAGACGTCGCGCTGCAGCCGTTCGAGGGCGTAGTCCTCGATCGTCAGCGGCAGGTCCGCGACCCGCTCCCAGGTGCTCATCGGCCGCCGGCCTCGCCCGGGCCGGGGGCGCCCGCCGCGTTCGCGCCCGCGGCGTTCGCGCCCGCGCCCGCCGCGCCCTGCTCCAGTCGCGCGACGAGCTCGTCCAGCCTGAGCTCCTGCAGCCCCTGGCCGACGGCCTCCAGCTCGCCCGCGCAGAACTCCACGAGCGTGCGGCCCTCCTGGCAGAGGTCCAGGGTCTCCCGCAGGCCGGCCTCGCCGGAGTCCAGGCGGCGGATGATCTCGTCCAGCCGCGCGGTGGCGGTCTCGTAGGTCGGGGCGTCGCTCATCGGTCGGGCTCGATCCTCGCATGCACGGCGGCGTCGCTGAACCCCAGCCGGACGCGGCCGGCCGCGCGCGCCTCCGCGGCGCTCGTGACGACCTCGCCGGCGTCGTCCTCCACGAGCGCGTACCCGCGCTCGACCAGGCGCTGGGGGTCGTGCGCGGCCAAGGCGAAGGCGAGCGCGTCGAGCTTGGCCCGGCGGGCGGCGGCGCCCGAGCCCCGGGCCGCCGTCGCCCGCCCGTCGAGCGCGCCCGCGCGCTCGCGCAGGCCGCGCTCCCTGCGCTCC
>JAICJK010000282.1 GCA_025928415.1 Solirubrobacteraceae bacterium
CATGACCGTCCAGCGCCTGGAGCACATCGGCATCGTCGTCGACGACCTCGCGGCGGCGACCGCGTTCTTCACCGCCCTCGGGCTCGAAGTGGAGGGCGAGACGTCCGTCGAGGGCGGCTTGGTGGACCGCATCAACGGGCTCGAGGGCGTCCAGGCGGACGTCGTGATCCTGCGGGTGGGTGGGCCGGATTCCAACGCCAAGCTCGAGCTGGCCAAGTACCACTCGCCCTCATACGAGGGCGACGACGGGCCGGCGCCGGCCAACGCCCCGGGCATCCGCCACGTCCTCTTCGTCGTCGACGACATCCAGGCATCCCTCGCCGGCCTGCGAGCGCATGGCGGCGAGCTGGTCGGCGAGCTGGTGAACTACGAGGACAGCTACTGGCTCTGCTACGTGCGCGGCCCGGCGGGGATCATCGTCGAGCTGGCGGAGAAGATCGGCTGATGGGTGTCCCGTTGATCTACCAACGGCACGGAGACGACTACCTGGTGGTGGCCTCCAACGGCGGCGGCGATCCGCCCGGCTGGTTCCTCAACCTCCAAGACGATCCGATCGTGGCCGTACAGGTCAAGGCCGACCACCACACCGCGCGGGCGCGGGTCGCCACGGCCGAGGAGAAGCCCGAGCTGTGGCGCATCATGACCGCGACCGGGACGCCCTACGACGACTTCCAGGCCAAGGCCGACCGCGAGATCCCGGTGGTGGTCCTCGAGCCGGGCTAGGCCGAGCGGCCGTCTACTCGACCACGCCAACGCGCTGGGCGCCCGACAAGCCGCACAGCTCGACGGCCCCAGGACCCTCGACCTCTCCACATGGCAAGCGGACCCACGCCTGGGCGTCCTCGCGGCGGATCCGGCACCCGCTGCGCGCGCCGAAGCGCGCGGCGCGCAAGCGCCCGAAGCGCACGTGCCGGCGCACGGTCTTGGGCGTCAGCAGCACGTCCTGACCACCCGCCCCGCCGGCCCCGGCGGCGAAGCCCGACGTCAGGGACGACTCGATGAACACCGAGAGCCGACGCGGGGACTCGAACCCCGGACCCCTTCATTACGAGTGAAGTGCTCTACCAGCTGAGCTACGTCGGCGAACTGGGCTCTGCTCGGCGGCGTTCAGGCCGCGAGTGCCCGGTCATCCTAGCGAGGGCCGGCGGTTACGCTGCGGCGATGATCAGCTCCGTCGATTTCGTCTCCGTCCCATCGCAGGACGCCGACCGGGCGCGCGCCTTCTACGTCGACACGCTCGGCCTGCGGCCCGACGACCACGCGCAGTACGAGTTCTGGTGCGGTCAGACCTGCTTCACGATCTGGCAGCCCGCCCGCCTCGGTTGGGAGTGGGCGCCGCAGAAGAACGGCCACATCGCCTTTCACGTCGACGACGTCGCCGCGGCCCGAGCCGAGCTCGAGGCCAAGGGCGTCGAGTTCGCCGGGGACACGTTCGACACCGGCGTCTGCCACATGGCGTTCTTCGCCGACACGGAGGGCAACGACTGCATGCTCCACAGCCGCTACGCGCCGCGCACCTGAGGACGGCGACGCGCGGCGCGAGCACGGACCTTCCTCAGAACACGTACGGCACGGCGTCGACGGCGCTGAGCGAGTACCAGATGCCGAAGGTCAGGCTGAGCACGCCGAGCGCCGGCGCGAGCGCGCCGTAGCGGCGCGCGACGCGCTCCCTGGTCAGCGCGAGCCCGAAGGTCGTCGACGCGGCCACCATCGAGATCGCCGTGCACAGCGCGAACAGCGCGAGGGCGGCGAGCGCCTCGGCGTGCCCGGGGATCGCGGCCAGCAGGAGGACGCCGACGCCGGCGGAGCCGCCCACGCCGTGCACGAGGCCGATCGCGTAGGCCTGGCCGCGCGTCCGCGTGCCGCGCGGATGCGCGTGGCCGAGCCGGCCGCCGCGCCAGCGCGCGAGCAGCCGCAGGGCGAGCAGCACGATGACGATGCCGACCGCGCACTCCGCGCCCATCTGCAGCGTCTCGGGCAGGTAGGCGCGGAACAGGACGATCGGCACGCCGAAGGCGAACAGGGAGGTCGCGTGGCCCATCCCCCAGGCGAAGCCGAGGCGTGCCGCCGCGCGCGGGTCCGGCTCCTCGCCGGCGGCGAGCGTGGATACCGCGGTCAGGTGATCGGGGTCGGTCGCGTGGCGCAGGCCGAGCAGCATCGCCGCGAGTGCCAGGAGCGCGAACGCGCTTCCGTCGCCCAGCCCGGCGATCCGGTCGTCGAGCCCGAACATCATCCGGCCTCGTCGCGGTCGTCCGCGCACCGCGGGCAGAGTCCGGCGAGCGGGAAGTGGTCGAAGCGCGGCACGAAGCCCGTCGCCGCGCCGACCGCAGCGCGGACGTCGGCGGTCACGCGTGGGTCGATGTCGGCGCGCGCACCGCAGCGCTCGCACACCACCAGCTCCATGGCGCTGCCGGCCGGGAGGTACAGCCCGGCGGCGTGCCCGACGTGGACGTGACGCACGACGCCGGCCGCCTCGAGCGTCTCGAGGTTGCGGTAGACCGATCCGAGGTCGCAGGGCGGGACGCGGCCGCCCGCGCCGCGGGCGATCTCCTCGGCGGTCAGCGGGCCGGCGTCGGCGAACAACGCCTCCAGGACGATGCGGCGGGCGCTCGACAGGCGCAGCCCGCGGTCGCGGACGGCGGTCAGGGCGGACGCGAGGTCAGGCACGGCGACGGGCGCCGCGTGGGCGGGAACGGTCACGGGTCTCTCCTTGTCGCTGGGGTCGCACTGGTGGCAGCGCAGTTGAAACGTCCCTTCGCGAAGTTGGCGCGATCGGATCACACGATCACCCGCCCCAGCGCGGAGACGGTGAGGACGGCGCCGACGACGACGATCGCCAGTGCCGAGACGGCGGGCAGCGCGACGGCGGCGCGACCGGCGCCGCGCGCGCGCTCGAGGAGCCCGGAGGCACGCACGACGAGCAGACCCACCCCGGTCAGCGTCGCGGCCAGCCCGACGCTGAAGGCGACGATCAGGAGCAGGCCGAGGGCGATCTGGTGCTGCGCGACCGCGGCGAGCAGCACGACGAGCGCCGACGGGCACGGGATGATCCCCGCCGAGAGGCCGAGCGCGAGGAGCGAGCGGGTCGTGAGATGGTCGGGGACGGCATGCGCGTGGCCGTGGCCGTGCGCGTGGTCGTGGCCGTGCGCGTGGTCGTGGCCGTGCGCGTGGTCGTGGCCGTGGCCGTGCGGGTGACCGTGGCCGTGCGCCCGCCCGCGCCGCCACGCCCGCGCCCGCCCGCGCAGCACGCCGGTCCCCACGGCGAGCACCATCACGCCGGACGCGAGCGTCAGCCACGGGTACAGGTCCTCGGGCAGCACCCACTGCGACAGCGCCAGCGTCACGACGCCGAGCGCGAAGACCCCCGTCGTGTGCGCGACCGTCACCGTCGCGCCGAGCGCCAGCGCGTGGCGCGGCGTCCCCTTCGTCCCCACGAGGTAGGCCGCCACCATCGCCTTGCCGTGCCCCGGCGACAGCGCGTGCAGCGCCCCCCACCCCACCGCGGCCAGCAAGAGCAGGACGAGCGCTCCGCGGCCCGCCGCCGCGTCGGAGAACACGCGCGCGAAGCCGGGGTCGCCCCCATGGCCGCCGGTGGTCTGCAGCCCCGCGCCGCGGGCCCGCGGCGCGGTCACCGTCCCGCCGCCCGGCATGACCGTCAGCCGCGCAGCGCGCACGTCGGCCGGGTCGCCGAGCAGGTCCTTCGGGTACGCGCGCAGGCCGCCCGTGACGTCCTGCGACGGCACGTCGCTGCGCACCGCCGTCCCGTCGCCGGGCGCGACGACGATCGACCGCCAGCCGAGCCGGCCCGCCTCCGCCTCGTCGCGCACCACGACGCGCCGCGGGTCGTGCACCCGGCCGCGCAGCGCGAGCACGACGCGCGTGGTCGGCAGGCCGCCCTGCCCGGCGGGAAACGTGATCCGGCCCCCGGGCAGCAGCCGCAGCGCAACCGGGCGCCCGTCGGCCGCGATCCGCAGCCCGCCGAGCGCGTCCGCGCGCTTGCGCGACAGCACCACGGCGGGCGGCAGGCCGCGCTCGCGGAACGTCGGGATCTCGGCCTGGTCGAGCACCCAGCGCACGTCAACGCGATCGCGCGAGACCGACACGACGTCGAGCCGGTTGACGGTGAAGTTGCCGAGCGGATGGGCGCCCGCGGCGGGCGGAGCGGCCAGCGCCAGCAGCACGCCGACGGCGAGCAGCGCCCGGCGCATCACGCCCGCCCTCCCCCGGCCGTCGCCAGCGCCGCGCGGGCGCGCGCCGCCTGCCACGGCCCGAGCCATGCCGCCCCCTGCAG
>JAICJK010000538.1 GCA_025928415.1 Solirubrobacteraceae bacterium
CTGGCCGTCCTGGCCGTCCTGTGCGTGGACGCCTGGGCCGTCGCCGGCATCCTGGACCTGCGCCTGCCCGCCCGCGCGCCCGTGCCCGAGCCGGCGCCGGACCTCACGCGTCGGTCAGCGCCGGCACCGCGCTGATCCGCCCGGCCCGCCGGGCGCCGGACCTCACGCGTCGGTCAGCGCCGGCACCGCGCTGATCCGCCCGGCCCGCCGGGCGCCCGACCTCACGCGTCGGTCAGCCCCAGCACCGCGCTGATCCGCGTGATCCGCGCGACCTGCTCGACCGGGCCGCCCGGCTCGACCACGAGCTCGAGCGTCGCCTCGCGGGCGCTCGCCATCCGCCGGCAGCGCATGAGCGCCGCCAGGCCGGTCGAGTCGACGAACTGCACGCCGGTGAGGTCGATGACCACGCGGCCGGCGTCGCGCAGGGCGCGCCGCAGCCCGTCGACGACGTCGCCCGCCGTCACGAGGTCGAGCTCTCCCACGACCACGATCCGCCGGGCGTCCTGGCCCAGCTCCTCCGTGGTCACCTCGATCTGCCGCACCGGTGACATCACTACCCACGACGCACCGAGATGCGACATGGTGACGCTCACTGCATGGGATTCACGGCGTGAACTTGACGGTGATCACGTCGCCGTCGCGCATCGCGTAGTCGCGCCCCTCCAGCCGCAGCGTCCCCTGCTCGCGGGCTTGGGCGTAGCCGCCGGCGGCCAGCAGGTCGTCCCACGCGATCACCTCGGCGCGCACGAAGCCGCGCTGGATGTCCGAGTGGATCTGGCCGGCGGCATGCCAGGCGGTCAGCCCGCGCCGCAGGTGCCAGGACTGCGCGGGCTTGCCCGCGCCCACGGTGAAGAACGCGTTGAGCTGCAGCAGCTCGAAGGCGCCGCGGACCACCAGCTCCAGCGGCGCGTCGGCTCCGGTCCCCGCCCCGAGGTCGGCGCGCATCGCGGCCGCGTCCTCGTCGTCGAGCTCGGACAGCTCGGCCTCCAGACGGCTGGAGACGGCCACGGCGCCCGCGCCGATCGCCTCGGCGTGACGGCGCACGGCCTCGGGCACCTCCTGCCCGCCCTCGTCCACGTTGGCCACGAACAGCACGGGCTTGGCCGTGATCAGGTGCACCGACTGGCCGCGGTCGACCTCGTCCGGGACCGGGATGCCGCGCGCCGGGCGGCCGGCCTGCAGCTCCTCGAGCAGCGCCCGCAGCCACGCCTCCTCGGCGACCGCGGCGCGGTCCCCGCCGCGCGCCGTGCGCACGACCCGCTCCAGGCGGCGCTCGACCTGCTCGAGGTCGGCGAAGATCAGCTCGGTCTCGATCGTCTCGATGTCCCGCAGCGGGTCCACCGAGCCCTCGGGGTGGACGACCGCGTCGTCGCCGTGGGCGCGGACGACGTGGACGATCGCGTCGGTCTCGCGGATGTTGGCCAGGAACTGGTTGCCCAGGCCCTCGCCCTCGTGGGCGCCGCGGACCAGCCCTGCGATGTCGTGGAAGTCCACGGTGTCCCAGACGATGCTGCTCGCGCCGATCACCGCGGCCACCCGCGTCAGGCGGTCGTCCTGCACCGGGACGACGGCGACGTTGGGCTCGATCGTGGTGAACGGGTAGTTGGCCGCCTCGGCGCCCGCGTTGGTGAGCGCGTTGAACAGCGACGACTTGCCCGCGTTGGGCATCCCGACGATCCCGACCTTCATCCGGCGGAGCTCCGGAGCGTCTGCCGGCGGTTGCGGGTCAGGTGCTCAGCCCGAACCCGACGCGGCCCTCGTCCTTGTCGACCTTGACCCACAGCACGTGCTCGAGGTTGAGCTTGACCGAGCCGTCGTCGGCGTCGATCTCGTGCCAGCCCTGGCTGCCGAGGGCGCCCTGGAGCGCGGACAGCGCGTCGTCGGAGACGCGCAGGGCGATGGGCGGGCTGGCGTGGAAGCCGATGCTGATGCGCTGCGCCATGGTCAGTGGTCCTCCGCGGGTTGGACGATCTCGGTCAGCACGCCCCCGGAGGAGGCCGGGTGCAGGAAGGCGACGCGCGAGCCGCGGATGCCGGTCCGCGGCGCGCTGTCGATGAGCCGCAGCCCGGCGGCGGCGAGCCGCGCGAGCTCGGCCTCGATGTCCGGCGTCTGGTAGGCGACGTGGTGCAGCCCGGGCCCGCGCTTGGCCAGGAACTTCCCGACCGGGGTGTCGCCGGACAGCGGGCGCAGCAGCTCGACGTGGTTCTCGCCGACGTC
>JAICJK010000611.1 GCA_025928415.1 Solirubrobacteraceae bacterium
CTTCCACCGCACGGTCGATCCGGACGGGGTGCCGGACGGCTACCGCGCGATGGCCGACCGCGAGTCGACCAAGGTCCTGGTCACGCCCTGACCGGAGATCGCAGACATATCTTCATCACCGGTTCCGCGGACGGCCTGGGGCAAGCCGCCGCCGAGACCCTCCTCGGCGACGGGCACGAGGTGATCGTCCACGCGCGCAGCGCCGAGCGCGAGGCCGCCCTCGACGCGCTCCTCGACCGCGGCGCCTCAGCGGTCGTCGGGGACCTGGCCGACCTCGAACAGACCCGGGCGGTGGCCGATCAGGTCAACCGGCTCGGCCCACTCGACGCGGTGATCCACAACGCCGGCGTCCTGAGCGGCCCGCACGTCCTCCCGGTCAACGTCGTCGCGCCGTACCTGCTCACCGCTCTCATCCAGCGCCCGCAGCGGCTGGTGTACCTCAGCAGCGACATGCACCACGGCGGACGACCCGACGTCGCGGGCCTGGACTGGAGCGGACGCCAGGCGACCGGCTCCTACTCGGACAGCAAGCTGCTCGTCACCACCCTCGCGTTCGCCGTGGCCCGGCTCTGGCCGCACGTCTGCAGCAACGCCGTCGACCCCGGCTGGGTGCCGACCAGGATGGGCGGCCCCGGGGCCCCCGGCGACCTCCGGCTGGGACACCTGACCCAGGAGTGGCTCGCGGCCGGCGACGCACCCGAGGCCCGCACCAGCGGCGGATACTGGCACCACCAGGCGCTCCGCACTCCACACCCGGCGGTCCTCGACCCGCAGTTCCAGGACGCGCTCCTCTCAGCGCTGGCGCGCTTCACCGGCGCGGCGCTGACCTGAGGCACGCGCCGCGAGGGGAGCCGGGGGACGGCCGCTAGGCTCGTGGCCTGCCGACCAGGGCCGAGGAGACCGCTTGCCGGACGTGACCACTGCGCTGGTGGACGCGCTGCTCGGCGTGGTCGGCGATCCGGCGCGCGTGAGCACGGGCGACTCCGAGCGCGACCTCCACGCGGAGGACCTCACCTACCACCCGCCCCACCGGCCCGACGTCGTCGTCTACGCGCTGGGCACGCCGGAGGTCGCCGGGATCCTGCGCGTCGCCGCCGAGCTCGAGGTCCCGGTGACGCCCCTCGGCGCGGGCACGTCGCTGGAGGGCCACGTGATCCCGGTGCGCGGCGGCATCTCGCTGGACCTCTCGCGCATGAACCGGCTGCTCGCGCTGCGCCCCGATGAGCTGACCGCCACGGCGCAGGCCGGCGTCACCCGCGACCAGCTCACCCGCGCGGCGGCCGAGCACGGGCTGCAGTTCCCCGTCGACCCCGGCGCGGATGCCACGCTGGGCGGCATGGCCGCCACGAACGCGTCCGGGACGACGACGATCCGCTACGGCAAGATGCGCGCGCAGGTGCTCGCGCTCGAGGCGGTGCTCCCCGGCGGGCGGGTGATCCGCACGGGCAGCCGCGCGCCGAAGACGTCGGCCGGCTACGACCTCACCGGGCTGCTGGTCGGCTCGGAGGGCACGCTCGCGGTGATCACCGAGCTGACCGTGCGGCTGCACCCGATCCCCGAGGCGACGGCGCTCGTCCGGGCCTCGTTCGGCGCGATCGAGGGCGCGGGCCGGGCGGTCAGCGCGATCGTGGGCGCCGGCACCGCGCTGTCGCGCCTGGAGATCATGGACGCCTGGACCGCTCGCGCCGTCAACCGCTACGCCGGCTCCGCGCTCGTCGAGGGGCCCACCCTGTTCGCCGAGCTGTCCGGCGCGCCGGCCACCGTCGCGGCCGACCTCGAGGACCTCCGCTGGCTGCTCGCCGAGCACGGCGCCCTCGACGTC
>JAICJK010000046.1 GCA_025928415.1 Solirubrobacteraceae bacterium
GGAAGGAGGTCGGCCTCGCGCGCGGCGGCGAGGATCGCGGCCCGCTCGTGGCCCCGGACCTTCGCGAAGACGTCGGTGGAGGTCTGCATGTAGGGTGCCTCGCCCGTGGCTGTGGATGTCCGACCGGTGGCCGGCCGCCGGGATCTCAAGGCGTTCGTCGAGCTCCCGTACCGGCTGCACTCTACCTCGCC
The DNA here is from genome assembly GCA_025928415.1 of Solirubrobacteraceae bacterium. Classification (GTDB taxonomy): domain Bacteria; phylum Actinomycetota; class Thermoleophilia; order Solirubrobacterales; family Solirubrobacteraceae; genus Paraconexibacter. Next base: position 192 of record JAICJK010000046.1, read on the forward strand.
CCAATGGGTCCCCCCGCTGCGCCTGGAGCGCTACGCGTTCCTCACCCGCCGCCTGAACGCCTTCTTCTCCCACGGCGACGCCGGGTACTTCCTGGCCCGGCGCGGCGACCGCGTCGTGGGGCGGATCACCGCCCAGGTCGACCGCAACTACAACGCCTTCCACCAGGACGCCACCGGCATGTTCGGGTTCCTGGAGCTCGAGGACGATCCCGAGGTGATGGGGGCGCTGCTCGACGCCGCGACGGCCTGGCTGCGGGCGCACGGCTGCGACCGGATGATCGGCCCGATGGACTTCACGATCAACGACGAGAGCGGCGTGCTCATCGAGGGCTTCGAGCGCGAGCCGATGATCCGCCAGCCCTGGCACCCGCCCTACTACCAGGCCCGCTGCGAGGAGGCCGGCCTGGTCAAGGCGATGGACCTGCTGATGTGGGAGCTCGAGATCGGCGACCGCGCGGCGATGCGGCCGATCCTCTTCGAGCTGGCCGAGCAGGTGACCCCGAAGCACGGCATCACCGTGCGCCGGATGTCGCGCCGGCACCTGCGCGCCGACATGGACCGCTTCGCCGACGTCTACAACGCGGCGTGGAGCCGCAACTGGGGCTTCTCGCCGTACGGCGAGAAGGACCTCGACGCCTACGCCCAGGAGCTGCAGCTCGTCTTCGACAAGGACTGGTTCATGGTCGCCGAGGTGGGCGACGAGACGGTGGGCGTGGCGATCACCATCCCCGACATCAACCAGGTGCTGCGCAAGATGAAGGGCCGCCTGCTGCCGCTCGGCTGGTGGCACTTCCTCAATCGCCGCCGGATCATCGACCGCGTGCGGGTCGGCTTCCTGGGGATCAAGCCCGAGTACCAGCACACGGGCGTCGCGGCGCTGCTCTACGTCGAGCACTTCAACGTGGCCGAGCGCACCCACCGCAAGTGGGGCGAGATGGGCTGGATCCTCGAGACCAACCGCGCGATGAACCGCGGCATGGCGGCGATGAACGGCCGCGTGGTCAAGCGCTACCGGATCTACGAGCAGGCGCTGTAGCGGCGGGCCGCGCGGGTCGCCCGGCCCCCGAGCGCCTTCAGGTTCCGCTCAGCCTGCGCTGATCAGGTGTTCAGGCGCCCTGCCGATCATGGTGGCATGCAGCACGAGCTCACCACCGACCAGGCGCGCGCGATCGCCCGCCTGCGCGCGCGCCACCCGGGCGCCGAGCTGCTCGTGCACCGCAAGCCGTGGGGCCTGATCGTCGAGGCCCGCCGCGGCCGGCACACGCTCGAGCTCGGGCGCTTCGACTGGGCCGGCGGCGCCGTGCCCGACCGGTCGCTGCGGGCCGCGGCGTAGCGACTGCTCAGGCCGGCCGGCGCAGGCGATGAACGCGCACCGCCGGGTGCACGTCGTCGGGCCAGGAGCGCAGCGCCCAGCGCGCGGGGGCGGCGGCGAAGAACGGCTGGGCCGTGGCGCGGCCGGGATCGGCCAGCAGGACCTCGGGCCCCAGGCGCGGCAGGAGGTCGAGCAGCGGCGCGACGTTGCGGGCCTCGTAGAGGACGTCGGCGGCCAGGACGAGGTCCCAGGGCGCCTGGGCCTCCAGCGCCTCGGCGGCGCGCCAGTCGACCACCGAGGTGGCGATCGCGACCTCGTTCAGGGCGGCGTTGCGCGCCACGAAGGCCAGCGCCTCCGGCGACCAGTCGGTCGCGGTCACGCGGGCCCCGGCCCGCGCGGCGGCGAGGCTCGGCAGGCCCAGCCCGCAGCCGAGCTCGAGCACCCGCGCGCCGCCCAGCCGGCGGGCGGCGACGGCGCGGGCCAGGGCGCGGCCGCTCGGCCACAGCTCGGCCCAGTAGGGCAGGAACTCGTCGTCGCCGAAGGCGTCCTCGTCGAGCAGCGCCTCGCTGGAGCGCGGCCGAGCGAGCTCGAGCGTCGCGCCGCCGGGGCCGCCGAGCGCGACCGTTTCGGTGACGACGTCGCTCAACGGGGCCGGCGCCGCCCGGGCGCCGTCCCGAAGACGTAGTCCCACCACGGGGCGCTGACGCCGAAGCCGGTGGTGTCGTCCTGGAAGTGGTGGCGCATGTGCAGCTCGCGCAGCTTGCGCCCCACCGGGCCCTTCGGCGTCCGGTGGTGCACCGCGAAGTGCGTCATGTCGTAGGCCAGGTAGCCCGCGAAGAAGCCGGCGCTCAGCCCGCAGGCCGCGCCGAAGGGCAGCGCGAGCTGGAACAGCAGCGCGAAGAGGGACCCCAGCGGGATGCTCGCGCTCGGCGGCATCACGAGTCGCAGCGGGTCGTTGGGGTGGTCGTGGTGGACCCCGTGCATCATCCAGTGCAGCCGCGCGCCGAGGCCGCGCTCGGGCTCGAAGTGGAACACGACGCGGTGCAGCCAGTACTCCACGAGGGTCCAGGCGACGTAGCCCAGCAGCATCCAGCCGAAGACCGCCGCCGTCCGCGTCTCGGCGAAGGCCAGGTAGGAGAAGGCGGCGATGACCGGGACGAAGATCGCCGGGACGACCGCCGGGTGGACGCGCGTGAAGCGGTCCATGAACTGCGACTCGAACATCGGCGGCGACGCCCGCAGCTCCTCGGTGCGGGCGTGCACCTTGGGCGTTGCGGTGGAGGTCTTCGCGGTCTTCGGGTCGCCGAACATGGAACCGATGCAAACCATACAAAGCCCGGTACCCGGGTCCAGGGCGTTTTCGGGCTGCGGCCGGGGAGCGCTGTTCGGCCGCCGGGGACGCGGGTAGACTCGCGCCGGTGAGTGCCCGCGACGAAGCCGCCCGCTTCCAGGACGACGAGGAGGAGGTGGTCGACGCGGTCGTCGTGGCCGAGGGCCGCGAGGTCGCGCCGGCGCGGGCCCCGATGCCCGTCGTCGCCCAGGCCGCGGCCGTCGCCGCCACCGGCTTCGCGGCGGGCGCCGTGACCGCTGCGGTCGTGCGCCGCGCCCGCGCCCGGCGCACGGTCAAGGCCGCGCGCCGCCGCCAGCCGGCGCTGCCGGTGCTCGGCACCCGCTCGTTCCTGGTCGACGTCCACCTGCTGGGCTCGCGGGACTGACGCCGCGCGTCCGCCGCCGGACCGCGCCGTCCCGTTCCCGGCGTCCGCGCGCGGACCTGGCGCCGCCGCGCCGCGTAGGGCCCGGCGCCGATGCACGAGGTCGCGGACCTCGCGCCGCCGCGCCGCGTAGGGTCCAGCGCCGATGCACGAGGTCGCGGACCTCTCGCCGCGGCGCCGCGTAGGGTCCGGCGCCATGCACGAGGTCCGTCGCGAGCTGCGCCCGGTCTGGCCCCTCCGGCTGCCGCCGGGGGGGATGGACGGCGTGCTGCGCCGCCGCGGCGGCGTGCGGGAGCGCCTGCTGCACGTCGACGGCTGCCCCGCCGTCGTGCGCGCGGCGCAGCCGTCGCAGGGGCGCCTGGTCGTCGGCGGCTGGTCGCGCCGGCGCGACGTCGCGGCGGAGGCCGTCGAGCGCATGGCCCGCGCGCTCGGGGCCGAGGACGACCTCTCGGCCTTCTGGGAGCGCTTCCGCTTCGACCCGCTGATCGGCCCGTCGGTCCGCCGCGCCCCGTGGCTGCGCCCGATGCGCCGCCCCGAGCCGTTCGAGGCGCTCGCGTGGGGCATCTGCGAGCAGCTCGTCGAGTACGAGCGCGCGGCGGCGATCCAGCGGCGGATCGTGCGCCGCCACGGCCCGCGGTGTCCCGACACCGGGCTGCGCGACGTCCCGGCGCCGGGCACCGTCGCCGGGCTCGCGCCCGCGGCGCTGCAGGCGATGGACCTCAGCGCGGGCCGCGCGCTCGCGCTCGTCAAGGCGGCCCGCGAGGTCGCGTCCGGCCGGGTCGACCTGCACGCCGCCGACCCCGAGCGGGGCTGGCGGCGCCTGCGCGCGATCCCCGGCATCGGCTCCTGGACCACCGACGTGCTCGCCCTCCACGGGCAGGGGCGCTTCGACGTGCTGCCGGCGGGCGACCTCGCCTACCGCAAGCTCGTCGCGGCGCTGCAGGCGGGCGGCGGCGACCCCCGCGCGCGGGTCGAGGAGGCCGAGGTCCGGGGCTTCTTCGCGCCCTACGCGGGCTGGGCCGGCCTGGCCGGCGTCCACGCGCTGCGCGCAACCGGCCGCTGGGCCGCCGCGGCGGGCGCGCCGGTGCGCCCGCTCGCCGCCTAGCGACGGCTACCCCGTCGTCTCCGGGTCGCTGGGCCTGGCCCCCTCGCCCGGCAGGAACTCGTTCGTGAACGCCATGGCCGGATCGGCCAGGCGGGCCACCAGCCCGTTGGCGAGCATCCACTTGCCGTAGGCGCGCCACTGCGCGGCGTCCATGTAGCCGTAGGGCTGCGACGGCTTGGCGGGCAGGAAGGCGGGCAGCGTCGCCTTGACCGAGGCGAGCTGCAGGCCGCGGTCGAGGTCCGGGTTGGCCTTGACCAGCGGGTCCACGCCCGCCGCCGGGTCCTTGTGCACCGCGCGGGCCCCGGCCTGCAGGGCCTGCATGAAGCGCCGGACCAGCTCGCCGCGCTTGCCCAGCTCCTGCTCGGAGCCGACGAGCACGAGCTCGTCGTAGGTCGGGACGCCCGCGCGGTCCATCCGGATGATCGTCGGGTGCTTGTGGGCGCGCGCGAGCTGGATGCCCTCGTAGTTCCAGAACGCGCCGAGCGTGGCGTCCGCCTTCTTGGACAGCATCGCCGGGACGAGGTTGAAGCCGACGTCGACCTGCTTGACGCTCGCGGGGGCGATGCCCGCGTGGCGGAGGATCGTCTGCAGGTAGGCGCTCTGGTAGGGGATGCCCGCCGTCCCCACCGTCTTGCCCTTCAGGTCGGCGATCGTCTTGACCTTCGAGGAGCCGAGCGCCATGACCGACGTCAGCGGCTGGTCGACCAGCGCGCCGACGGCCACGAGCTTGGCGCCCTTGGCGCGGGCGAGCAGCAGCTCGGGCTCGTAGGAGATCGCCAGGTCGGCGCGGCCGGCCTGCACGAGCTTCAGCGGCGCCGACGGGTCCGACGGCGTGACGATGCGCACGTCGAGCCCGGCGCGGGCGAAGTCGCCGCGGGCCTGCGCGGCGTAGATGCCGGCGTGGTCGGCGTTGGGCAGGTAGTCGAGCACCAGCGTGAGCCGCTGCATGTGCGGCTTGGCTGCCACGTCGTCCTGCTTGGCGCCGCACGCCGCCAGCGCGCCGGCGAGCAGGACGGCGGCCGCGAGCGCGGCGAGCGGGCGGAGGGGGCGGGCGGCGGTCGGCGTCATGGGGTGGGTCCTTCGGGTCGGAGCGGCGCCCACGGGAGCAGGCGCCGCTGGGCGAGGGTCAGCCCGAGGTAGAGGGCGAGGGAGAACAGCGAGAGCACGGCGACGGCGGCGAAGGCGCGCGCCGTCTCGAGCTGGGGGATCGACTGCAGCATGAGGTGGCCGAGGCCGGACTCCGAGCCCGCGGTCTCGGCGAGGACGGCGGCGATCGCGCCGACCGCGACGGACAGCCGCGCGCCGACGAACAGCGCGGGCAGCGCGCTCGGGGCCTCCACGTGCCGCAGCAGCTGCCAGCGCGAGGCGCCCAGGGTGCTCATCAGCTTGCGCTGCCCCGGGTCGACGGCGCCCAGCGCGCTGAGCGTCGGGACGACGATCGGGAAGAAGCAGACCAGCGCGACGATCGCGACCTTGGGGGTGATCCCGTAGCCGAACCAGGTGACCAGCAGCGGGGCGACGAGGACGACCGGGATCGTCTGGGAGGCGATCAGCAGCGGGTACACGGCGCGGCGCGTGGTCCGCGACTCGTGCAGCGCCACCGCGAGCGCGACGCCGAGCGCCAGCGACACGGCCAGCCCGACGCCCATCTCGCGGGCGGTCACCGTGAAGTTGGACCACAGCAGCGCGCGGTCGTCCCACAGCGACGCGATCACGTCGCTGGGCGCGGGCAGGATGAACGTGTCGACCGAGCCGGCGACGGTGTAGAGCTGCCAGGCGCCGAGGCCGGCGAGCAGCAGCAGGGCGGCGAGCATCAGCGCAGCCGCTCCAGGGCCTGCTGGCGCAGCGCGACGACCCCGGGGTCGGTCGCCGCGCGGGGGTGCGGGAGCGCGACCGGCAGGTCGGCGACCACGCGGCCGGGGCGGGGGGAGAGGACGACGATGCGGTCGGCGAGCAGGACGGCCTCCTCGACGTCGTGGGTGACCAGCAGCACGGTCCGCGGCTCGGCCTCCAGGGCGTCCTGCAGCCAGGCCTGGGCGTCGGCGCGCGTGATCGCGTCCAGCGCGCCGAACGGCTCGTCGAGGCACAGGACCGGCGCGCCCGCCAGCAGCGTGCGGGCGAAGGCGACGCGCTGGCGCATCCCGCCGCTGAGCTGCGCCGGGCGGACCGCGGCGAAGCCGTCGAGGCCCAGCGCGGCGAGCACCGGGCGCGCCCGCTCCCGGGCGGCCTGGCGCGTCATCCGCCCGTCGCCGCCGACCCGCAGGGCGAGCGCGGCGTTGTCCAGGGCGCCGAGCCACGGCAGGAGCTGATCGCCCTGGGGCATCAGCACCGCGCGCGGCGCCTGCACCGTGCCGGCGTCCGGCCGCTGCAGGCCGCAGACGAGCTCGAGCAGCGTCGACTTCCCGCAGCCCGACGGGCCGACGACGGCGACGACCTCGCCCGCCGGCACCTCGAGCGACACGTCGCGCAGCGCCTCGACGGCGCCGAAGGAGCGCCCCACGCCCGCGAGCCGCAGCGCGCCGTCGTCGGTCCGTCCGGAGGCTGGTCGAGGGCGGCCGTCGCGCGCCTGCGTCCGTGTGGTCATCGCTCCCTCCGCGGGCATTACCCCACAGGTTCGAAGGGTCAGCGCCGGGGTCGCGAGGCGCTATCTCAGCCCGCTTCCGCGAGCCCCCCTGTTACCGAGTCCGAAGAGCGTACCCAAGCGGCGCCGCGGAGGACGCGCCGGGCCGGGCGGTCCGCGGCGCAGGCTCGCCGGTCGCCAAATACGCTGGACGCCGTGACCGCCAGCGAGCCCACGGCGCGGCGCCGCCTGCCGCCCGGCGAGCGCCGGACCCAGATCCTCGCGGCCGCCCGCGAGCTGTTCGCCCAGCGGCCGCTGGAGGAGGTGTCCTCCGCCGACGTCGCCGCGGCCGCGGGGGTCACCCGCGCGCTCGTGCACCACTACTTCGGCGGGATCAGCGACGTCTACCTCGCCGTGTACGAGGACCTCGCCCGGGCGATGGGCGACGTGCGCAACCGCGGGGTGGAGACGCCGATCGACGAGCGCATCGGCTACAACGCCGCGGCCTTCCTCGACGTGCTCGCCGAGCACCGGGAGATGTGGCTGGCCAGCGTGGCCGGCGGGATCGCCAGCCCCGAGGTGCGCCGCCTCGCCCGGGCGGTGCGCGAGACCACCGTGGAGCAGATGCTGGTCGTCAACGCCGACGTGCTCGACGACACGCCGGCCACGCGCGTCTGCCTGCGCGGCTACGTGGGCCTGATCAACGTCGTCTGCCGGGAGTGGCTGACGGGGCGGGTGACGCGCGAGCAGACCGAGCTGATCCTCACCAGCGTGTTCCTCGACCTCGTGCGGCGGACGGTGCCGCGCGTCGGGGACTGACGGCGCGCGGCGGCTGGGGGCCGGCGGCCGTCAGGCGCGCGCGACGCGGAAGCCGATGTTGCCCGTCGAGCTGTCGGGCGTGTTGGAGCTGCGGGCGTCGACGCGGTAGCGGTTGCAGTAGGAGGCGTGGCACAGGTAGGAGCCGCCGCGCATGACGCGGGCGGCCCCGGCCCGCGGGCCGCGGGGGTCCGCGCGCGGGCTGCGGCGGTAGTAGCCGGGGTCGAACCAGTCCGCCGTCCACTCCCACACGTTGCCGGTCATGTTGTGCAGCCCGTAGCCGTTGGGGCCGAAGGCGCCGACGGGAGCGGTGCCGGCGTAGCCGTCGGCGGCCGTGTCGTGCCCGGGAAAGCGGCCCTGGAAGACGTTCATCCGGTGCTCGCCGCCGGGCTCGAGCTCGTCGCCCCACGGGAAGCGGTGCCCGGCCCGTCCGCCGCGGGCCGCGCGCTCCCACTCCGCCTCGGTGGGCAGGCGCGTGTGCGACCACGCGCAGAACGCCTGGGCGTCGTTGAACGAGACGTGGACGACCGGGTGGTCCTCGCGGCCCTCGAGGGCGGAGTGCGGCCCCTCGGGGTGGGCCCAGTCGGCGCCGTGGACCTGACGCCACCATGGCGCCTGGGGCACCGCCCGCGTGGGCGGGAAGTCGTCGGGCAGCAGCCCGGCGAACACGAACGACCATCCGAAGACCTCGGCCTCCGTCCGGTGGCCGGTCGCGGCGGCGAAGGCGGCCCAGTCTGCGTTGGAGACGGCGTGGGCGGCCAGCGCGAAGGGCGCCAGCTCGACCTCGTGGGCCGGGCCCTCGCCGTCGACCGGGTACCCGTAGCGGCCGTCGGTGCCCATCGTGAACACGCCGCCCGGCAGCTCGACGAGGTCGCCGCGGCGCGCCCGCGCGGCCGGCGACGGCGACGGCGCGGGGGAGAGCGAAGGCGGGGCGGCGGCGGCGGCGCCGCGGCCCGCCGCGGGAGCGCAGCAGCGGTCGGACATCAGGCGCATGGTCGCATGCCGGAGCATTATTTGACAAGCGACCAATAGTGGTGTCCAATGGCGCCTCCCCGACAAGGAGCCCCATGCCGCCGTTCGCCGATCCCACGCCGACCCGCACCTCGCTGATGAGCCTCGGCGCGTTCGCCGCCGCGACCGCGATGGCCCTGGGCGCCGCCAAGCCGTCCCCCGCGCTGGCCGCCCCGGCGCCCTCCGCGGCGCGCCCGAACGTCGTCGTGGTCATGACCGACGACCAGGACTTCCGCTCGATGAGCGCGCTGCCCAACGTGCGCAAGCTGATCGGCGACCGCGGCACGCAGTTCACGACCAGCCTCGTCAACTACCCGCTGTGCGGGCCGTCGCGCTCGACCTTCCTCTCGGGCGAGTACGCCCACAACCACCACGTCGAGTGGAACCAGCCGCCGCAGGGCGGCTACGAGAAGTTCGACGGCCGCCAGACGCTCCCGGTGTGGATGCACCGCGCCGGCTACCGGACGATCCACATCGGCAAGTACATCAACGACTACGGGCTGGCCGACCCGACCGAGATCCCGAAGGGCTGGGACGACTGGCACGGCACCGTCGACCCGTCGACCTATCACTACTACGGCACCACGTTCAACGACAACGGCCACCTGCACACCTACGGCAACAAGCCGTCGGACTACTCGGTCGACGTCGCGGCCCGCAAGGCCAGGCAGGCGATCTCCAGCGCCACGCGCCGGCACAAGCCGTTCTTCCTGAACATCGCGCCGATCGCCCCGCACACGCTGGCCGAGGGCGCGAAGGCCGAGGGCACCCCGGCGGTCCCCGCCCCGCGCTACGCCAAGGTGTTCGCCAACACGCCGCTGCCGCGCTACCCGGACTTCAACGAGGCGGACATCTCCGACAAGCCGCCGACGCTGCAGGCGTTCTTCCCCAACCCGCTGACGGCGCAGCAGATCTCCGACCTCACCGAGCACTACCGCGGCCGGATGGGCTCGCTGCTGGCGGTCAACGACCTCGTGGGCGGCGTCATCAAACGCCTCAAGCAGACCCACCAGTACCGCAACACGGTCGTGATCTTCACCTCCGACAACGGCTGGATCCTCGGCGAGCACCGGCTCAACGACCCGGTCACCGAGACCGGCATGGCCTCGGGCGCCAAGTACGTGCCCTACGAGGGCTCCTCGCGCGTGCCGCTGTACATGGCGGGGCCGGGCATCCCGAAGGGCAGGAAGATCTCCGGGCCGGTCGTCAACGCGGACCTGCCCGCCACGATCCTCGGCTTCGCGCACGCCAAGGCGTCGCGGCCGCTGGACGGCATGAACCTGGTCCCGGTGCTCAAGAAGCCGTCGCTGCTCGACGGCCGCGGCGTGCTGATCGAGACCGGCGCCAACCCGCGCAACCTGCCGACCTACATCGCGGTGCGCACCGAGCGCTACCGCTACGAGCTGGAGGACGACGGGCTCGAGGGCTTCTACGACCTCGAGAAGGACCCATGGGAGATGACGAGCATCCCCAACGACCCGCGCTACGCGAAGATCAAGGCGATCCTCCGGCGCGCCGCGCTGAAGCTGCAGCACTGCAAGGGCAAGAGCTGCCAGGTGAGCGTCGGGAAGCTGCCGCAGCCGGGCGCATAAGACGACGTCGCTCGAGCCGGGGGCGCGGTCAGCCCCCGGTCACGACCGGCTTGGTGAGCGCCTTGACGAAGTCCTCGAGCTGCTCGGTGGTCCAGCACTCGTAGGCCTCGCAGTACTGCTCGTAGGCCGCGATGACCGAGTCGCCGTAGTTCCAGTACAGGCGCGGCTCCGGGTTGAGCCAGAACGTCCGCCCGGCCCGGGCGGCGATCTGGGCGAAGACCTCGGCCTTGGGGTCGCGCCCGTTGGTGCGGGCGTCCCCGAGGACGATGACCGTGGCCCGCGGGTGCAGGTCGTCCTCGACCAGCGTGCGGAACTCGTTCCACACGCGCCCGTAGTCCGTGTA
>JAICJK010000075.1 GCA_025928415.1 Solirubrobacteraceae bacterium
CGTCCTCGCCCCCCAGGTCCTCGCCGGGCGCGTCCACGCCGGCGGGGCCCGCGACACCGACGGCCTCGCCCGCCGGCGCCTCCGGGTCCTGTGAGGCCTCCGCGCCCGGATCCTCAGCGTCCCGCGCCGGCCCGCCGGCGCCCGGTGCCACCGCGGCGCTCACCGGGGACCGCTCGGCGCCCACCGCCGCCGTCCGCTCCGCCGGCTCCTCGTTCTTCGCGCCGGTCGCCTCCGGCGCCGGCACGACCGCGAGGCGCCGCGCCACCGGTGCCCCCAACGCCAGCCCGCCGGCCGCGAACAGCCAGACGGTGACGGCGGGCGTCTCCCACAGCCAGTCGACGCTCGCCTGCGCCAGCCAGCCGACGCCGGCAGCCGTCAGGCCGGCCCACGCGCCCTTCTCCACCCACGCGCGCCGGCCGAGCGCGCCGAACATCGTCAGCAGCGCGAGCGCGAGCAGCGCCAGGCCGACGATCCCGAGCTCCCCGAGGGTCTCGATCTCCAGCGAGTGCCCGTCGATGACCGTGAAGCTCGTCTTGCGGTGCTCGGCCCACAGCAGCGCGAACGTCCCGGCGCCCGAGCCGCGCAGCGGGTGGGGGTCATAGCCGTTGTGCAGCGCCACCTTCCAGTGGTCGATCCGGCCGTTGTTGCCGAGCTCCGTGAAGCGCTCCGACGGCGCCTCGCGCACCTTGACCACGCTGTCGGAGGTGAACTTGTCGTACCCGCGGCTGACCTGATGCGGGCCGCCGAGCGCGAAGAACGCGACGACGGCCGCGACCAGCACGCCGCCCGCGGCCGCCCGCGAGAACGCCGGGCGGATCACCGGGCCGCGGATCGACGCGAGCTGGGCGTCGAGGGCGAGGCCGAGCGCGCGCAGCCCCATCGCCGCGCCCGCCATGACCGCGAGCTGGACGGCGGCCTTGCTGCCCGCGTCGATGCCCGCCTGGGTCGGATGGACGAGCTCGAGGCCCTTGCCGTGGGCGGCATGGGACACCAGGACGGCCGCGGCCGTGGTCGGGATCGTGGCCAGCAGGCCCGCGAGCATCGTGCGGGAGCGCCCCAGCACGAGCAGGACGACGACGCCGACCGCGCCGGCGAGCAGCGCTCCGCGCGAGACCGTGAAGAAGATCACCGCGCCGCCGAGCGGGACGCCGGCCGCCGCGAGCACCCGCGCCGGCCACACCGCGCGGCCGTCGCACGTGATCGCCAGGCACGCGACCGCGCACAGGGCGCCGATCAGCCCCGAGGTGTTCCAGTAGCTCGTCGGCCAGCTCAGCCGGGCGCGCAGGAAGTGGTCGTCGACGGGGAAGTGGCCCGGCAGCAGCCAGACGCCGAGGGCCGCGACCGTTATCGCCAGGGCGCCGAGGGCCAGGCCGTAGAGCAGCCCGCGCGCTCGGGCCGGCGACGCGCCGAGGAGCCCGAAGAGCACGAGCGTCGCGGCGTAGAGCAGCGCGCGGTCGTACTCGAGCAGCGCGCGCGCCGGGGCGTGGGACCAACGGCTGGAGGCCAGGATCCAGATCGCGAAGCCCGCCAGCCCCACGACGGCGGCCACGAGCGCGGGCGTGACCGCCGCGCCGGGCGCCGGGCCCAGCAGCGCGCGCACGACGAGACACGCGAGCGCCGCGAGCGCCGCGACAGCGATGACGTCGGGGAAGAAGCCGCCCGAGCGCGCGGCCATCAGCACCAGCGCGAGGCCCGGGAGGACGAGGAGGGCGGCGCAGGCCGCCCGGCGGACGTGGATCTGGATCATCGATGGCGCCGCATGCGGTTCCGCCCGGGGCAGGGCGCATCCTGCCAGGCCTGCGCGGCGCGCGCTGACCTCGGGGGCGCGTGCGTCCGCGGCCGATCGGCGCGCCGCCCGCCGACCCCGTCGCGTACGGTTCTGCCCCGCATGGATCGCACGCCAGCCACGGCACAGGTCGCCGCCGGGCCGGTGGGGCGCGGCGACGCGCTCCGGATCCTGCATGTCGTGGAGTCCTTCGGCGGCGGCGTGTACGAGGTGGTGCGGGTGCTCGCGGGCTGCCTGGCCGAGCGCGGCCAGACGGTCGGGGTCGCCTACGGCGTTCGGCCCGAGACGCCGCCCGGGGTGGAGGCGACGCTCGATCCCCGCGTCGAGGTCTTCCCCCTGCCCTGGACGGAGCGCACCGCGCTCGCGCAGCTCGCCGCCGGCCGGGCGCTCGGGCGCCTCGACCGGCGCTGGCAGCCCGACGTGACCCACCTGCACTCGTCGTTCGCCGGTGCCGTCGGCGCCGTCGCGGTGGGCTCCCGCCGCCCCACGGTGTACTCCCCGCACGGCTACTCGTTCACGATGGCGGGCTCCCGCGCGCGCAGGGCCGCCTTCCGGACCGTCGAGCGCGGCATCGCCCGGCGGGTGACGACCGTCGGGGCGGTCTCCCACAGCGAGGCCGCGCTGGCCGCCGAGCTCGGCACGGCGCGCGCGATCGTCACCGTCCCGAACGGGATCCCGGAGCTCGACGCGCCCGCCGGGGCGCCGCCGGGCCGGCCCGCCGCCCCGCTGCTCGTCGTGGCCATGGGACGGGTCATGGCCCAGCGGCGGCCCGAGCAGGCCGCCGAGATCCTCGCGGCGGCGCGCGACGCGGCGCAGGTGCTGTGGGTGGGCGGCGGCCGCGAGGACGAGCCCGACGCCGAGGTCCTGCGGGCGGCCGGGATCCCCGTGACCGGCTGGTGCGGCCGCGACGAGGCGCTCGCCCATCTCGGCCGCGCCACCGTCTACGTGCACTGGACGGCGTGGGACGGCCTGCCGCTGAGCGTGCTCGAGGCGATGGCCCGCGACGTCATCGTCGTGGCCAGCGACATCGCCGCCAACCGCGACGTCGTCGGCCCGCGCCAGGTGTTCGCCACGGTGGCCGGGGCGCAGGCCTTCCTGCGGCGCGTGCTGGCCGACGCCGGCCTGCGCGCGGAGCTCCTGGCCGAGCAGCGGGAGCGCGCGCGGGCCTTCGGCGCCGAGGCGATGGCGGACGGCTGGCTGGCCGTCTACCGCTCGCTCGTCGCCGCGCGGGCCTGACGGCGGCGGCCCCGCGCGACGGCGCGGGGCCGGTCAGGCGCGGCCGGTCTGGCGCGCGCAGTTCGAGGTCCGCGGCCTACGCCGCGGCGAGCGGCGGGGCGGTGTCCCCGCGGCGCCGGCGCAGCATGAGCTGCGCGACGCGGGCCGAGATCAGCGCGGCGACGATCCCGCCCACCAGCGCGTAGAGCTCCGGGCGCGGGCGCACCTTGTCGGCGGCCGACTGCTGCGAGATGCCCTGCAGCGTGGGCCGCCCGGCGGCCGCGTTCTCGGCCAGCGACGACAGCGTGCCCTGGCGTTGCGCCAGCAGGCTTCCCAGCAGCAGGTTCAGGTTCTGGCGCTCGATCAGCGTCTTGGCCTGCTTGAGCTGGGTCGTGTAGTACTGGATCTCCTTCTCGACGGGCGCCAAGCCCTCCGAGACGTTGTTCGAGTACGTCCGGCTCTGCTGGACGTTGATGCGGTCCACGTAGCTGCGCAGCGAGGTGATGACCGCGTCCGCGCGGCGCTCGGCGACCGGGCCCTGCTCCGCCGTCGCGGTGACCTCGACGAGGTTCTGCGCGTTGACGGTGCTGCCCGTGATCTCCTTCTTGAGCGCCGACGGGCGCTCGCGGAGCTGGCGGGCGGCGACGTTGATGACCGGCGTCGCGGTCGCGAGCTGGGAGTACTGCGTGGCGAGGTCGTTGGCCGCGGTGATGACGGTGTCGTTGAGCCCAGCCTGGTTGGGGATCACGACGCGGAAGCTCGCGCTGGACTCGTAGGTCGGCGTGATCGAGTCCGAGACCACGTAGACCACGGCCGCGACGATCAGCGGGAAGGCGAGGGCGCCGAGCAGCACCAGGAAGACCGAGCGCCGGCTGCGCTTGGAGACCGGCGCGGCCGGCTCGTGCAGCGGGGTCGGGCGCTCGGTGCGCGGTGCGTTGAACTGCTGCTGCTGCGCGGTTCCTTGCTGTGCAGACACTGGTGAGGGACCTCAGCCGGTTGGGTGCGTGCGTACAGCGCCACGGCAGTGCTCCACCGCCGACGAGGCGCGAGTGTACCAGCGGCTGACCGGAACTCGGTCAGGGGGTAGGGTCCCCGGCGAGCCCGCCGCCGTGCGCCCCGGCCCCGTCCGGCGCGCCGCCGCGGGTCCCGTGCATGCCCCAGCGCCGCGTCGTCCTCCTCACCAACGCGATCACGCCGGACCGCACGGGCGGCCTGGAGCGCTACGTCGCCGAGCTCGCGGGCGGGCTGGCGCGCGCCGGCGCGCAAGTGATCGTCCACGCCCGTCAGGTCGATCAGGCCCATCCGCTGCGGGCCGTGGGCGCCGACGGCGTGGAGATCCGCCGCTTCGCCACGCCGTCCAAGGGGCATCCGCTGTACGCGCTGGGCTACCCCCTCGCGGCCGCCCGCGCGGCGCACCGGGCCGCCGCGGGCGCGCAGGGCGCGGCCATCGTCCACGCGCACTTCCCGCTGCAGGGACTGCCCCTCGCGCTCGCGGGTCGTCCATTCGTCCATACCTTCCACGCGCCCGTCTTCCGGGAGCTGCTGCCCGAGCGCCGCGACGCCTACCTGCTCCCGGGGCCGCTGCAGCGCGGGGCGGTCGCCGCGGTCCGCCGGACCGAGCGGGCGCTCGTGCGCCGGGCGACGCGGCTGCTGACGCTGAGCGCGTTCATGGCCGCGGAGGCGCGGGCGCTCGGCGCGCCGCCGGGGCGGATGGTCCTCCTGCCGGGCGGCGTGGACACCGAGGCCTTCCGGCCTGGGGCGCCCGTCGGCGACCCGTGGGCCTCGGGCGCCGGGCCGCTGCTGTTCGCCGCGCGGCGCTTCGTCCCGCGGACCGGGGTCGTCGAGCTCGTGGAGGCCTGCGCCGCGATCGCCGCCCAGCGCCCCGACGCGCGCGTCGCGATCGCCGGGGGCGGGCCGCTGGAGGCCGACGTGCGCGCGCGGATCCACGGCCTCGGCCTGCAGGACCGCGTGCGCCTGCTCGGGTGGGTCTCCGACGCGGAGCTCGTGGGCTGGTACCGGGCGGCGGACCTCGCGGTCCTGCCGACCCAGGAGCTCGAGGGCTTCGGCCTGGCCACGGCGGAGGCGATGGCCTGCGGGACGCCCGTCGTCGGGACGCCGGCCGGCGCCACCCCCGAGGTCCTGCGCCGCCTCGACGCCGCGCTGGTCACGCGCGATCCGTCGCCGGGAGCGATCGCGGACGCCGTCCTGGCGCTGCTCGCCGACCCCGGGCGCCTGGCCGGCCTGGCAGCGCGGGCGCGCGCCGCGGTGCATCCCGAGCTCGGCTGGGGGACGGTCGTCGACCGGCATCTGGAGCTCTACGAGCGCCACGAGCACGAGCTCCTGCGGGCGACCGGCGGCCGCCGGTGACGCCCTATGGTTCTGAGCGCGTGACGCGCCTGACCGGAGAGCTGCTCGGCCTCCTGCGCTCCCCGGACTCGGGCCGCGCCCTGCGCGCGGGCCCGGACGGCGCGCTGGTCTCCGACGACGGCGCCGAGCGCTTCCCCGTCGTGGGCGGCGTGCCGGTCCTGCTCGGGCGCGCCAGCCCGTTCAGCGCCGCCGACTACGCGACCACGGGGACGGCCGGAGGCCGCGAGGCCGCGCGCCGCACCCGGGTGCGCGCCGTCGCCCGCCGGCTGCTGCCGTCGCTGTCCCACAACCGCGTGGCGCGCGAGAACCTCGCGCGGCTGCGCGACCTGCTGCACGCGGCGCACGCCGGCGCCCGTCCGCGGGTGCTCGTGATCGGGGGCTCGGTGGCGGGCGAGGGCTTCGCCGCGCTGCTCGCCGACCCCGGCCTGGAGCTGCTGGAGACCGACGTGGCGCTCGGGCCGCGGACCGCGCTGGTCTGCGACGCCCACGACCTCCCGCTCGCCGGCGCGTCCTTCGACGCGGTCGTCTGCCAGGCCGTGCTCGAGCACGTCGCCGACCCGCCGCGCGTCGTGGCCGAGGTGCGGCGCGTGCTGCGCCCCGGCGGGCTCGTCTACTCCGAGATCCCGTTCATGCAGCAGGTGCACGAGGGCGCGCACGACTTCACGCGCTACTCGCTGACGGGCCACCGGCGCCTGTTCCGGGACTTCGCGGAGCTCGGGTCCGGCGCCGTGGCGGGCCCCGGCATGGCGCTGGGCTGGAGCGTGCGGGCGTTCTGGCTCGCGGTCGTGGGGAGCCGGCCGGTCGCGCGGGCCGCGGTCAACCTGGGCGTGACCCTGTCGCTGTGGTGGCTGAAGGAGCTCGACGGGCTGCTGCTGCGGGACCCCGCGGGCCTCGACGGCGCCTCCGGCACCTGGTTCATGGGGCGGCTGGCCGCGGCGCCGCTGGCCGACCGCGAGATCCTCGCCGCCCACCGCGGCGCGAACGCCGGCTTCCGGCTGGACCGCACGTGAGGCGGCGGGGCGCGCCGGAAGGACCGCGGGCGGCGTGAGGGTCGCCCTCGTCCACAACCTCCCGCCCGGCGGCGCGCGCCGGGTCCTGGCCGAGCACGCCGGCCGCCTGGGCCGCGAGACGGTGGAGCTGTGCCTGGGCAGCGCGGCGCCGGTGGGCGATGGAGCCCTCGTGTTCCCCTACGCGCCGCTCGCCCCGCGGGTGGCGCCGGCGCTGCGCCCGGCGCTGCGCTACGCGGACCTGGGCCGCCTGCTGGCCGCATGGCGGCGGCTGGCCGCCGCGCTGCCCGCCACGCGCGCCGACGTCGTGCTCGCCCATCCGTGCCAGTTCCTGCAGGCGCCGCCGGTCCTGCTGTGGACGGGGCTGCCGACCGTCTACTTCTGCCACGAGCCGCGGCGCGTGGACCACGAGCCGGCCGCGCGGCTGACCCGCAACCCCCGCACGCGCCGGCTCTACTTCCCGCTGCACCGCGCCGAGCGCGCGCTCGACGGGCGGGCCACGCTGGCGGCCGGCCGGCTCGTGACGAACTCGGCCTACACCGCGCGGCAGATCCGCGCCGCCTACGGCCGCGAGGCGGCCGCGCTGCCGCTCGGGGTGCCGGACCTGTTCCGGCGCGCGCCGTCGCCGGGCGCCGCGTCGCCCGGCGCGCCGGGGCACGTCCTGTCGGTCGGCGCGCTCATCCCGACCAAGGGCCACGACCTGGCGCTGGAGGCCGCCGCGCTCGCCCGTCGCCGCCGGCCGGTGCTCGTCGTCGCCCCGCGGCCCGACGCGGGGGAGGAGCGCCGCCTGCGCGCCCGCGCGGCGCAGCTCGGCGTCGCGCTCGAGGTCCGCACCGCGATCTCCGAGGAGGCGCTCTGCGCGGCCTTCCGGGCGGCGTTCGCGACGCTCTACCTGGCGCGCGACGAGCCCTTCGGGCTCGCCTCGCTCGAGGCGCAGGCCTGCGGGTGCCCGGTCGTGGTCGCCGCGGAGGGCGGGCTGCCCGAGACGATCGTCGCGGGCGCGACGGGCTGGGCGGTCCCGCGTGAAGCCGCCGCGGCCGCCGCCTGCCTGGACCGGCTCGAGGACCCGGCCGTGCGGGCGGCCTTCGCGCAACGCGCCGCCGCGCACGGGTCGCAGGCGAGCTGGGGCGCCTCGGCGGCGGCGATGGCCGCCGTCCTGGACGAGGTCGCCGCGCGGTGAGCCCCGGCGCGACCCTGGTCCTGTGCTCCAAGAGCCGCTGGGAGCCGGCGATCCGCCGCGAGCACGCCGTCGCGCTGCTGGCGGCGCGCCACGGGCATCCCGTGCTCTTCGTGGAGCGCTCGCTCGACGTCCGGGCGCTGCGGTCGCCGGCGAGCGCCGTGGCGTGGGGACGAGGGCTGCGCGGGCGCCCCGCCGCGGCGCCCGGCGCGCCCGGGGTGCGGGTCGTCCCGCACAGCGGGCTCGTCCCCGGCCATCGGCACGGGTCGGCGGAGTGGGCGGAGAACGTCGCGCTGGGCCGCCACCTGCGGCGCCTGACCCGCCCGCGCGCCGCCGCCGTGGTCGCCAACGTCCCCTGGCAGTGGCCGGCGATCGCGGCGGCCCCGGCCCGGCGGCGCGTCTTCGACTGCGCGGACGACTGGAGCCGGCTGGTCCCGCACGCGCAGGAGCGCCTCGCCGCGCTCTACGACCGCATCGGCCGCGAGGCGGACGCGATCGTCGTCGCCGACGAGCGCCTGGCGGGCAGGTTCCCGGCCGACCGCACGGTCGTGGTCCGCAACGGCGTGGCCGACGAGCTGCTCGGGCCCGTCACCCCGCCGCCCGGCGCGCAGCGGATGGTCTACACGGGCACGCTGACGCCGCGCTTCGACGCCGGGCTGGCCGGCGCACTGCTCGCTGCGCTGCCCGGCTGGACGCTCGACCTCTACGGCCAGTGCCAGTACCCGGGGTGCGGGGACGCCCCGGGGCCCGAGCTGCGGGCGCTGCTGGAGGCCCACGGCGCGCGGGTGCGCTGGCACGGCGTCGTGGCCCGCAGCGAGCTCGCCGCGGCGATCGACGGCGGCGACGTCACCCTGCTGCCCAACCGCCCGGAGCTGTCGCTCGGCCAGGACTCGATGAAGCTCTACGACTACGCCGCGCGCGCCAGGCCGATCGTCGCCACGCCGTTCGACCCGGCGCTGGCCGCCGACCGGCCGCCCCACGTCCGCGTGGCCGATGGCGCCGCGGCGATGGCGGCCGCGGTCGCCGAGGCGGCCCGCGAGCCGCAGGCGCGGCGCGCAGAGCGGCGCGCGTGGGCC
>JAICJK010000467.1 GCA_025928415.1 Solirubrobacteraceae bacterium
GCGTGCGTCGGCACCTACATCGTCGACGTCCTCGGGCGGCCGGTCGCCGAGCTGCCCCGCGGCCAGGTCAGCCTGATCCTCGACGAGATAAAGATCACGCCCGCGGGCACCGCGGGCGGCACCAGCGTCGACCTCGCCCGCCTCGGCGCGCGCGTGCTCGCCGCCGGAGCCATCGGGCGCGACCTCGCGGGCGACGTCCTGGCCGGCGCGCTCCAGGCGGCGGACGTCGACGCGTCGCTGCTCGTCCGCAAGGACGGCGTGCAGACGTCGTGCACGATGCTGCCGATCCACCCCGACGGCACCCGCCCCGCCTGGCACGTGCCCGGCGCCAACAGCGCGTTCACCGCCGAGGACGTGCCCTGGGACGCCCTGGCCGCCTGCGACGCCGTCCACCTCGGCGGCCTCACCGCGCTGCCGGGGATCGACGGCGCGCCGGCCGGGCGGATCCTGCAGCATGCCCGCGAGCACGGCGCCCTGACCACGGCCGACTGCCTGGGCGTCCGCGGCGACGACGTCGAGGCGCTGCTCGCCGAGGTCATGCCCCACGTCGACGTCTTCATGCCCAACGAGGACGAGGCGCTGGCCATCGCCGGCGACCCGGACGCGGCGAGCGCCGCCCGCCGGCTGCGCGGCCTCGGCGCGCGCTGCGTGATCGTCAAGCGCGGCCCCGACGGCTGCCTGGTCGACGACGACGACGGCGCCCGCACGCTGCCCGCGCACGTCGCCCCGGTGGTCGACACGACCGGCTGCGGCGACGCGTTCTGCGCCGGGGTGATCGTGGCCCGCTGCGCGGGCTGGGACATCGACGACGCCGCGCGCCTGGGCTGCGCCACCGGGGCGCTGAACATGCGCGCGCTGGGCTCCGACGCCGGCGCGCGCGACCTCGCCGAGGCCCTGGCCTTCCTCCACGAGACCCCCTACCGCGACGAGTCGTCGGGCCCGGGCGACCCGCGCCTGGGCCCCCTCACCGACGTCCCGAGCGCCGGCTGATGCCCAAGGACGTCGACCATGACGTGCGGCGCGAGGAGCTCCTGGAAGCGGTGTGGCGCGTGATCGCCCGCGAGGGCATGGAGCGCGCGACGATCCGCTCGATCGCCCGGGAGACCGGCTGGTCCTCCGGCGTGCTGGCCCACTACTTCGCCGACAAGGACGACCTGCTGAGCTCGGCGCTGCGCCTGGCCTACGAGCGGATCGCCGCGCGCTGGAGCGTCAAGCTCGAGGGCCTGCGCGGCATCCGGGCCCTCCACGAGCTCGTGCTCGACAACCTCCCGCTCGACGACGAGCGGGAGCTCGAGACCAAGTTCCTCATGAACTACTGGAGCCGCGCGATCCGCGGCGGGGACGTCGTCCCGCGGCCCGTGCGCCGCGGCCCGCTGCTGATCGACCTGCTCACCGAGCTGGCCCGCGACGGCCAGGAGGCCGGCGAGATCGTCCGCGGCGAGAAGCCGGAGGACATCGCCGAGCGCCTCCTGGGCCTGATCGACGGCCTGAGCCTGCACGCCCTGCTCGACCCGGAGCGCCTGACGCGCGAGCGCCAGGTGTCGCTGATCGGGCAGGAGTTCGACCGCCTGAGCGCGTCTCGGGCCATCCACGCCGACGGGGACGGCGGCGCAGCCAAGTCCACCAAGGGGAAGACACATGCGTAAGACCGGACCGGCCCTCGTCGCGGGGGCCCTGATCGTGCTGGTGCTGAGCGCCTGCGGAGGTGGAGGCGGCTCCACCAAGAAGGCCTCGCTGAAGGCCACCGAGGGGGCGTCCCAGAGCCAGCAGTGCTCGGCGACGCCCGTCCGCGGGGGGGATCTCGTCTACGAGCGCCAGGCCGAGACGCAGACCCTCGACAACCTCAACATCCTCAACGGTAACGGGGACATCTTCACCTACAACCTGATCTACAGCGGGCTCGTGCGCTCCAACCCGACCGGGGGCACGGACCTCCAGCCGTCGCTGGCGAGCAAGTGGAAGGTCTCCCCCGACGGGAAGACCTACACGTTCACCCTGCGGCCCGGCGTGAAGTTCTCCAACGGCCAGCCGGTCACCGCCGAGGACGTCAAGTGGAGCCTCGACCGGTTCGGGAACCCCAAGACCAACGCGACGATGAGCTCGGTCGCCATCGGCTACGGGACGTCGAAGGTCGTCGACCCCTCGACGGTCGAGGTCCACCTCACCAAGCCGGTGTCGGCGTTCCTCTACGACATCAGCATCTGGCCCGGGTTCATCCTCCCCAAGAAGCTGGTCGAGCAGCAGGGCAAGGCGTTCTACAAGCACCCGGTGGGCACCGGCCCGTTCGTGGTCAAGGAGTACGTCAAGGGCTCGCACATCACCTTCGTGCGCAACCCGTACTACTGGGAGAAGGGCAAGCCGTACCTGAACTCGGTGCGCTTCAACTTCGCCAGCGACTCCAACAGCCGCATCCTCGCCCTGCGCGGGGGCGCCGCCCAGATCATGGACGGCGTGCCGTTCTCGCAGGTCAGCTCGCTGCGGTCCAACAAGAACCTCACCGTGCAGTCGGCCAAGGTGCCGCTGTTCCTGGGGCTGTGGCTCAACCACGACCGCGGGCCGTTCGCCGACCTGAACGTGCGCAAGGCGATGCAGATGGCGATCAACCGCCAGCAGATCAACACCGACATCCTGCACGGCCTCGGGGAGATCCCCAACAGCGTGCTGATGGGCCTGCGCTACGACGCGCCGGCCAGCGTGGTCAAGCCCTACCCCTACGACGTCGCCAAGGCCAAGGCGCTGATGGCCAAGTCCAAGTACCCGAAGGGGTTCTCGACGACGCTGCAGTACCCGTCCGGCTACGACTACTACACGCAGCTCGTGCTGCTGATGCA
>JAICJK010000528.1 GCA_025928415.1 Solirubrobacteraceae bacterium
AACAGCCGCTGCCGCGCGGACAGCAGCTCTAGCTCCGGGCGTGCCGCGACCATGCGCTCGCACTCGTCGAGCAGCCCGGAGACGTTGGCGGCGGTCGCGGAAACGACCGCCACGCCGATTTCGGCACGCCGGTGCAGGTCAAGGTGCCCCGTCTCGGCCACCGCGACGCCGGGATACCGGCGGCGCAGTTCAGCCACGAGCGGCCGGACGACGCCCCTCTTCTGTTTCAGAGAGTGAACGTCGCCCAGCAGCACGTCCATCGTTAGTGCTCCTATGTACACGGTATAGGTGCCTGCCAGGACAGGACTTCGCAGTAGGGGTCGTTTAGGCGCGCGGCTTCTCGCGCATCTCGAACGTCTCGATGACGTCCTCGAGCTTGAGGTCGTTGTAGCCGATGCCGATACCGCACTCGTAGCCCTCGCGGACCTCGGTCGCGTCTTCCTTGAACCGGCGCAGCGACTCCACGGTGAGGTTGTCCGAGATCACCACGCCGTCCCTGATCAGCCGCGCCTTGCCGTTGCGGGTGATCGTGCCGGAGCGGACGATGCAGCCGGCGACGTTGCCGACGCGCGGCACGCGGAAGATCTCGCGGATCTCCGCCGTGCCGAGCTGGACTTCCTCGAACTCGGGCTTGAGCATGCCCTTGAGCGCGGCTTCCACTTCCTCGATCGCTTGGTAGATGATCGAGTAGTAGCGGATGTCGACGCCCTCGCGCTGAGCGAGCTCGCCGGCCCGGCCCGCCGGGCGGACGTTGAAGCCGATGATCACCGCGTCGGACGCGATGGCCAGGTTCACGTCGTCCTGCGTGATCGCGCCGACGCCGCGGCCGATGACGCGCAGCGACACTTCCTCGCCGACGTCGATCTTGAGCAGCGCGTCCTCCAGGGCTTCCACCGAGCCGGACACGTCGCCCTTGATGATCAGCAGCAGCTCTTCGCGCTCGCCGGCCTTCAGCACCGAGTCCAGGTCCTCCAGCGTGACCCGGCGCCGGCGCTGGGCGAACTGGGCGGTCCGCTCGCGGGCCTCGCGCCGCTCGGCGATCTGCCGGGCGATCCGGTCATCGGAGACGACCAGGAAGTTGTCCCCGGCGTCGGGGACAGCGGTGAGGCCAAGCACCTGCACGGGCCGCGACGGGGGTGCCTCGCTCAGCTGGCCCCCGTTCTCATCGAGCATCGCGCGGACTCGGCCGTAGGCGTCGCCGCAGACGATCGAGTCGCCGACGTGGAGCGTGCCGCGCTGGACGAGTACCGTCGCCACCGGGCCGCGGCCCTTGTCGAGCTGGGCCTCGATCGCGACGCCCTGCGCGTCCTGAGTGGCGTTGGCCCGCAGGTCGAGCGTCGCGTCGGCGGTGAGGACGATCGCCTCCAGGAGGCTGTCGATGCCGATCCCCTTCGTCGCGGACACGTCCACGAACTGGGTGTCGCCACCGAACTCCTCGGCCACCAGGCCGTACTCGGTGAGCTGCGCACGCACCCGGTTGGGGTCGGCGCCTTCCTTGTCGATCTTGTTGACCGCCACGACGATCGGCACGCCGGCCGCCTGCGCGTGGTTCAGCGCCTCGGTGGTCTGCGGCTTCACGCCATCGTCGGCCGCGACGACCAGGACCGCGAGGTCCGTGGTCTTCGCGCCACGGGCACGCATGGCGGTGAACGCCTCGTGACCCGGGGTGTCGATGAAGGTGATCTTGCGCTCGTCGCCGTCGACCTCGGTGGTCACCTGGTAGGCACCGATGTGCTGGGTGATGCCGCCCGCCTCGCGCGCCACCATGTTGGTGTGCCGGATGGCGTCCAGGAGCTTGGTCTTGCCGTGGTCGACGTGGCCCATGACGGTGACCACCGGCGGCCGGGCGACCAGGTCCTCCTCGCCGCCCTCGTTCTCGCCGAACTCGATGTCAAAGGACTCGAGCAGCTCGCGGTCCTCTTCCTCCGGAGAGACGACCTGAACGTTGTAGTTCAGCTCGGCGCCGAGCAGCTGCAGCGTCTCGTCGTTCACGGACTGGGTGGCCGTGACCATCTCGCCGAGGTGGAACAGCACCTGGACCAGGCTGGCCGGGTTCGCGCCGATCTTGTCCGCGAAGTCCGACAGCGACGCGCCGCGGGACAGGCGGATCACCTGGCCCTGGCCACGCGGGACCGACACGCCGCCGATCGTCGGGGCCTGCATGTTGTCGAACTCTTGCCTGCGCTGCTTCTTCGACTTGCGGCCGCGGCTTGGCTTGCCGCCCGGGCGGCCGAACGCGCCCGCGGTGCCGCCGCCGGGACGTCCCCGGCCACCGCCGCCGCCCGGACGCGCCGC
>JAICJK010000470.1 GCA_025928415.1 Solirubrobacteraceae bacterium
GTACAGGTCGGCGTAGAACAGCTCACGCGGGCCCATCACCGGGCGGCGCATGACCGTCCCGGCCAGGCGGGTGAGCGACGTCTCCCGGCTGGGCCGGTGCTGGTGGCGCCCGCGGTAGATGAGGTAGGTCGTGCCCGCGGTGCGCAGGCCGGCGTCGTCCAGGGACTCGAACACCGTCGGCACGTCGGCCGGCAGGTGCTCGGCGTTCATGTTGTAGACGAGGTCGGTGAGCTGCTGGGAGAAGCCGAGCCGGCGCGCGGCGGCGAAGCTCGAGCCGTACTCGACGTAGCGCCCCTCGTCGCGCGAGTACCAGTTCATCGCGGCGATCCGGTGCACGTCCTGGCGCTCGCCCGTGGCGATCGTCGTCGCGCAGACCGGCGTGACGCTCGGGAAGGCCGCGACGCAGTCGTCGACGTAGGTCCCGCGCTCCATGAGCGCGCGCAGGACGGGCGCCCGCCCGGTGGACACCGCCTTCTCGAGCTCCGAGGGCTTGAGCCCGTCGATGACGGCGAGGACGAGCTTGGGCGGGCTCAACGGAGGATGCGCAGCCCCGCGTACTTCTCGCCCTCCCGCCGGCGACCCCCGAGCAGCAGGAAGACCAGGAGGCCGATGCCCAGGAGGGCCAGCGGCGGGAACAGCACGGACAGGCCGACGAGCACCAGCGCGAAGGCCTCGGCGTAGAGGAACAGCGCGCCCGCCGCGTCGGCGTCCAGACGGCGGCGCACCCGAGCGAGCAGGTCGGACGCCACCCGGGCGCCGAGGGCGGCGAACACCGCGCCGACGATCAGCCCCGGCCACCAGACGTCGAAGCGGTCGTCGAGCGTGGCGGCGCCCTGGAGCGCGCCGAGCACGACGGCGGCCGCGACCAGCACGCGCTCCCCGGGCCCCGACTCGAACCGCGAGCGCACGAGGACCGTCACGACGAGCAGCACCCCGAGCAGCACGAGGAACCAGGGCGCCTCGAGGAACGAGAACGCCGTGCCGTCGAAGTCGACGCCGAGGTCGTCGGTCGCCAGCAGGCCGTAGACCAAGGGCGGCAGGAAGGGCCGGACGCCCGTCGCCGACGCGACTCCGGCGCCCTGCAGGAGGTCGAGGATGAGCTTCATGGGAGGTCCGGTACCGTCCGGGCGCATGACGATAGACGACAGGGGCGCGGGGCCCCGCGGCGAACCAAGGCCCGTGGGCCCGCCTTCCGCACCGCGTTCGTCGCGCCATGACCTCGCGCGCTACGCGGGCCTGTTCGCGGCCCGCACGCAGGTCATGAAGTCGTCCGCCATGCGCGATCTCATGGCGATCACCGAGCGCCCGGAGGTCATCTCGCTGGCCGGCGGGCTGCCCGACACCTCGACGTTCCCGGCCGAGGACTTCGCGAAGATCATGGCCCACGTCGCCGTGGACGCGACCGCGAAGGCCCTGCAGTACGGGCCCACGGAGGGCATCGCCGCCACCCAGGGGGCGATCGCCCAGGTGATGGAGGCCGAGGGGACTCCCGTGGACCCGCAGGACGTCCTGGTCACCTCGGGCGGCCAGCAGGTCATCGACCTGGTCTGCAAGACGCTCGTCGACCCCGGCGACGTCATCGTCGCCGAGGCGCCGACCTACCCCGGCGCCGTGCCGGCCTTCAGCGCCTACCAGGCCGATGTCGTGCAGATCGAGATGGACGGCGACGGCATGCGCGTCGACGTCCTCGAGGAGACCCTCGACCGCCTGGAGCGCGAGGGGCGCCGCCCGAAGTTCGTCTACACGATCCCCAACTTCCAGAACCCGGCCGGCGTGACGCTGTCGCTCGGCCGCCGCCGCCGCCTCGTGCAGGTCGCCCGCGAGCGCGAGTTGCTCGTGCTCGAGGACAACCCCTACGGCCTGCTGCGCTACGAGGGCGAGCCGCTGCCCACCCTCCGCTCGCTGGACGGCGGGGACTTCGTCATCTACCTCGGCACGTTCTCGAAGATCCTCTCCCCGGGCGTGCGGCTGGGTTGGGCGGTCGCCCCGCGGCCGGTGCTGGTGAAGATGAACATCGGCAAGGCCGCGTCGGATCTCTGCTCCTCGTCGCTGGCGCAGCTCTTCGTCGCCGAGTACTTCTCGGCCGGCGGCTGGCCGGGGTACGTCGCCTCGCTGCGCGAGCTCTACCGCCGCCGGCGCGACGTGATGCTCGAGGCGCTCGACGAGCACCTGCCGCGCGAGGCGACGTGGACGCGCCCGGAGGGCGGCCTGTTCATCTGGGCGACGCTGCCCGAGGGCGTCGACACGACCGACCTGCTGGCCAAGGCGCTCTCGCGCAACGTGGCGTTCGTCCCCGGGCGCGCCGCGTACCTCGACGGCCGCGGCGCGCGCTCGATGCGCCTGAACTTCTCCGGGGTGACCGACGACCGGATCCGCGAGGGCGTGCGCCGGATCGGCGAGGTCGTCCACGAGCAGCTCGACCTCCTGGGCACGCTGCAGGGCACGGGCTCGGGCGCCGGCGCGCGAGCGCGGTCGCGAGCGTCCGATTCCGCGCCGCCCGCTCCCGATCCCGCGCTCGCCGACGTCGTGCACCTGCCGCGGCGGGACCGCGACGCGCGACCGGGGTCGTCCTCCTCGGGCGGCTGATGGCGCGGGTCGCGGTCCTGAAGGGCGGGCGCTCGCTCGAGCGCCAGGTGTCGCTCGCCTCGGGTGCGCAGGTCGAAGACGCCCTGCAGCGGCTGGGCCACGAGGTGGTCGGGCTGGACGTGGGGCACGACCTCGTCGCCCGGTTGCGCGCCGACGCCCCAGACGTCGCGTTCATCGCGCTGCACGGGCGCGACGGCGAGGACGGGACGGTGCAGGA
>JAICJK010000424.1 GCA_025928415.1 Solirubrobacteraceae bacterium
CCGACCGCGGCCATGTACGCCTCGCGCTCCTCCCAGAACGGCATGTGCGAGGAGGCCTCGAGCAGGACCTGCTCGGTCTCGGCGATGCCGTCGGCGAGCGGCTGCTGCAGCGCCGGCGTCGCCTCGTCGTGCCGGCCGCTGATGACGAGCGCCGGGCGCCGGATGAGGTGCAGGCGGTCGGTGGACCGCCAGTCGCGGATGCTGCCGACCACGTGGAACTCCGACGGCCCGTTCATCACGTGGTAGACGGTCGGCTCCGCCTCGAGGATCGCGAACGAGCGCACGACCTCCTCGGGCCACGGGTCCAGCCGGCACACGTGCCGCGCGTAGAACACCTCGCAGGCACGCGCGTACTCGGGGTCGCCCGTGGTGCCCGCGGCCTCGTGGCGGCGCAGGGTGGCCTCGACCTCGTGCGGCAGGCCCGCGCGCAGGCGGTTGGCCTCCGCGACGAAGTCCGGGAACGACGCCGCGGTGTTCGACAGCACCAGCGAGCGCAGGCCGTCAGGCTGCGTGAACGCGTGCTCCTGGGCGAGGAAGCCGCCCCACGACTGGCCGAGCACGTGATAGCCGCTCCCGATGCCGAGGTGCTCGATCAGCGCCGCGAGCTGGCGGACGAACAGCTCGACCGTCCAGAAGTCGGCGCCGCGCTCGGGCAGGTGGGTGGACTTCCCGCAGCCGAGCTGGTCGTAGAAGACGACCGGGCGCCCGTCGCGCGCCAGGTCGGTCAGCGCCAGCAGGTAGTCGTGCGTGGCGCCCGGGCCGCCGTGCAGGACCACGAGCGGCGGCGGCCCGCCGGCGCCGAGCTCCCCCGCGACGCGGTACCACGTCTCGTGGCCGTCGAAGTCCGCGCGCCCCTCCATGGACGGCGATGCTAGAGCGCCGGGCCCGAGGCGCCATAGTGGGAGGCATGACCGTGCGCCGCGACGCCCGCGACATCGAGGACCGCGCCGACTGCGAGCGGCTCGTGCGCGCGTTCTACGGGCGGGCGATGACCGATCCGGTGATCGGGTTCCTGTTCGTCGACGTGGCCAAGCTGGACCTCGAGGCGCACGTCCCGGTGATCGCCTCCTTCTGGGAGACGATCCTGCTCGGCGCGCGCTCCTACGGCGGCGGCGCCTTCGCCCCCCACGCCGCGCTGCATGCGAAGGCGCCGCTGCGGGCCGGGCACTTCGAGCGCTGGCTCGTGCTCTGGCGCGCCACCGTCGACGAGCTGTTCGCCGGCGAGCGGGCCGAGCTCGCCAAGGCCCACGCGCTGCGCGTCGCCCGCGCGTTCCACGGCCGCCTGGAGGCCATGGACGCGGCCGCCGGCCCTCCGCCGGCCACCGGCGGGCTGCCGATCACGCTGCACGGGCCGCGCCTGACAGCCGACCCGCAGCGCTGAGCGCGGCCGGCGTCAGCGGCCGGCGTGCCGCGCGGAGCGCAGCGCCAGCGCCATCAGCGTGAGCGTCGGGTTGGCGGGCCCGGAGGAGACGAACACGCTGGCGTCGGCGATCCGCAGCCCCTCGACGTCGTGGACGCGCCCGAACGCGTCGACGACCGAGTCGCGCGGGTCGTGGCCCATCCGCGCGGTGCCCATGATGTGCGCCGTCGCGTACGGGCCGAAGTAGCCGCTGGCCGGCCCGAGCGCGGCGAGCTGGTCGTTGAGCGTGGCGGTCAGCGGGCCAGGGGCGGCGCGCGCGCAGATCGCGCGGAGCTTCGGCGCGAAGTAGGCCGACGCGGCGCGCTCGAACGCGTGCGGCGTGTGCGTGATGCGCGGCACGGGCAGCCCGTGCAGGTCCCGGACCTCGGGATCCAGATCGACGCGGTTGGCCTCCTGGGGCAGATCCTCTCCGACGAGCTGGATGCCGGCGATGTGGTCGCGCAGCGCGAGGTCGCGCAGCGCGCTGGTCAGCGCCGCCCCGCGGAAGCCCGCCGCGGCCAGCAGCCGCGCCTCGTCGAGCAGCAGCGTGCCGCCGCCGACCTCGCAGACCCCGCCCTTGAGGTAGGGCAGCCCGCGGCGCCGCGCGTCGGCCCCCGTCACCGGCCCGACGAAGTCGTCCAGCGTGAACGTCGTCGACGGCCCGCGCCACGCGTGCACGCGCTCGGCGAAGAACCCGATGCCGGCGGTGAAGTAGTGGAACATGAGGTTGCGCCCGACCTGGCCCGAGCGGTTGCCCAGGCCGCGCGGATGCGCGGCGCTGCGGGACAGCAGCAGCAGCCGCGCGGTCTCGATCGCCGACGGGGCGAGCACGACGATGGCGGCCCGCGCGCGGCGCCGCCGGCCGCCGGCGTCGCGGTAGGCCACCCCGCGCGCCCGGCGGCCGTCACGGGTCGTCTCCACCCGGTCGACGAAGCAGCGCGAGCGCAGGACGGCGCCGTGCTGCAGCGCCTGGTGCAGGAACGAGACGGCCGCGCCGCCGCGGGCGTGGATCGGGCAGCCGAAGCCCGAGCAGAAGCCGCACGAGTTGCAGGCCGGCCGGCCGAGGTGCGCGCGCGAGTTGACCGCCATGGGGAACGGATAGGCGTGGTAGCCGAGCGCGGCGGCCGCGTCGGCGAGCAGCGTCCCGGCGACCATCGGCGGGTTCGGCCCCATCGCGAAGGCGTGGCGCCGCGGCGCCTGGGCCAGCGTGCGCGCCGGCATCCGCGCGCGGTCGCCCTGCACGCCGAGGTGGCGCTCGACCTCGTCGTAGTACGGCGCGAGATCGTCGTAGGACAGCGGCCAGTCGGCGACGTTGGCACCCGCGACCGGCCCGTGCAGCGAGCGGCCGTGGAAGTCCTGGCGCCAGAACCGCGGTACCTTGGCGTCCCAGTGCACGGTCCCCCCGCCGACCGTCGTCGGGAGGTCGTTGACGTCGCCGACGAACGACCGCGCGACCCCGCGCCGCGCCTGCGCCTGGGTGCGCTGCGTCCGGGGCTCGAGCAGCGGGTCCTGGTCCTCGTAGAAGCGCGCCTTCTTGACCTCGTCGTTGGAGAACGTCGTCCGGACCGGCCCGTCGCCCCCGAGCCCGGGCAGGAGGTTGCGGCCCTTCTCGAGGATCAGCACCGGGTGGCCGGCGCGCGCGTACGCCCAGGCCGACACCGCGCCGCCGGCGCCCGAGCCCACGACGATGACCGGCTCCCTGTGGGCCGCGCTCACCGCCCGAGCCCCCGGTGCGACGCCCACCAGCGCCGGCCGC
>JAICJK010000149.1 GCA_025928415.1 Solirubrobacteraceae bacterium
GCCGCCGCCCGCGCCGCCGGCGGCCGACGCGACGGCCACCACGACGGCCACGCCCGCCGCGCCGCCGACGTAGCGGGCGGTGTTGTTGGCGCCGCTGCCCATGCCCGCCCGGTCGGCGGGCACCGACTCGAGCGCCAGCCGCCCGAGGGCGGCGTTGGCCACGCCGCTGCCGATGCCGGCCACCGCGAGCCCCGGCACGAGCCGCACCCAGCTCGACCGGGCGGCGAGATCGGTCAGCGCGACCTCGCCGGCGCCGCACAGCGCCAGCCCGATCGCGAGCCGGGCATGGGAGGCGAGGCCCGCCGGCAGCCGGCGCGCGCCCAGCGCGACGACCATGCTCGTCGCCGACCATGCGAGCAGCACGGCGGCGCTCGCGAGCACGCTGACGCCGAGCCCGCGCTGGAGGACGATCGGCGAGTAGCTCATCAGGCCGATCACCGCGAGGCCGGTGAACAGCGCGCCCGAGACCGAGGCGACGAACAGCGGCTCTCCGAACAGGCGCAGCTCCAGCATCGGCGCCCGGGCGCGCCACTGCCGCAGGGCGAAGCCGCCCACCAGCAGCACGCCCGCCGTCAGCAGGACGACCGCCGACCGGCTCCCCCAGCCGCCGCGCCCCTCGACCAGGCCGCCGGTCAGGCAGGCCATGCCCGCCGCGAGCATCGACACGCCGGGCAGGTCCAGCGGGCGCGGAAGCGCCGCGCGCGACTCGGCGAGCCTTCCCGCCGCGGGCACGAGCGCCGCGGCGGCGACCGCCTGCAGCCAGTAGCCGCTGCGCCACCCGAGCGCGTCGGCGAAGCCGGCCCCCTGGAGCGGGCCGAGGGCGATGCCGCCGCCGAGCGCCGCCCCCCAGATGCCGGCGGCCCGGGTGCGCGCGGCGCCGTCGGGGAACGCGTGGCCGATCGCGGCCAGGCTCGCGGTCAGCACACCGGCGCCGGCGACGCCCTGCAGCACGCGCGCGGCGACGAACACGGCCATGGTCGGCGCGGCGGCCGCGAGGGAGCTCGCGACGGCCAGCAGCGCGGCGCTCCAGGCGAGCACCCGTCGCCGGCCGAGGTCGTCGGCCAGCGCGCCGACGGCCAGCAGCGCGCTTGCGAGGCCGAGGCTCATGGCGCTGAGCGCCCAGGTCTGCCCGCCGATCCCGGCGTGGAGCGTCCGGGCCGTCTGGCCGACGGTCGTCACCCCGGAGCTGAAGACGGCGAGCACGAGCAGGGTCGCCGACGCCGTCAGCCCCAGCGTCCAGCGCTCGCCGGCCGCCGCCGCGTCCCGGCGGATCGCTCGCCTCACCGTCACCGGCTGCGCCTCGGACATGCCCACCTGCCTTGCTAGTTCAATGATCGAACCGTAGCCACGCTACCACAGCACGGTTCGATGAGCGAACCTGAGCTAGAGTGGGAGGGCGATGCTCGGCAAGGACTACGAGGGCCAGGACTGCTCGCTGGCCCGCGCGCTGGAGACGATCGGCGAGCGCTGGACGCTGCTGATCGTCCGCGATGCCTTCTACGGAGTCCGGCGCTTCAGCGACTTCCAGGCCCATCTCGACGTGCCCAAGGCCGTGCTCTCCGACCGCCTCGGCGGCCTCGTCGACGACGGCGTCCTCGAGCGGCGCCCCGACCCCGACCGCGGCGGACGGCACGTCTACGAGCTGACGGCGGCCGGCCGCGACCTGTGGCCCGTCGTGTACGCCATGCTCACGTGGGGCGCGCGCCATCGCTCGCCCAGCGGTCGCGTCTTCCGCCACGCGGCGTGCGGGACGGCGCTCGACGCCCGCGGCGCGTGCGGCGCCTGCGGCACGACGCCACCCGCCGCCGACGTCGTGATGTCGCTGCGGCGGGGAGCGCGGACGCTGCGCGACGATCCGGTGGCCGTCGCCCTCCGCGCCCCGCACCGGCTGCTCGAGCCGGTCGCGACGCGGCCGCCCGCCTGAGGTGCCGCCGCCGGAACCTCAGCGACGGTGCGCGACCCGGCCCAGGCCGGCGAACCGCCGTGCGAGGTCCGGGTGGCGCTTGGCGTAGCGGCTCATCTGCGCGTCGAAGGCCCGGCCCGCCGCCGCGGGCTGCCCCGGCGCGTGCGCGAGGTCGAGGAAGTCGTAGGCGAAGTAGACCGACTGGGTGACGATCGTGTCGCCGAACTGCTTCATGGGCACGTGGCCGCCGCCCACGAGCGGCTCGAAGATCGTCGGGATCCCGGCGGCGAGCAGGTCGGAGGCCGTCTGGGCGCCCAGCGCGTAGGGCACCACCGGGTCGGCCGTGCCGTTGAACATCAGGATCGGCGAGTCGCCCGCGTCGAAGAGGGCCGGCGCCAGCGAGTGGGGGATCTCGGCCGAGATCGAGATCGCCGCGCCCACCTTCGAGGACGGGCCCGGGTTCCCGCTGGACCCCGGGTCGTCGGAGTGCACGGCCACGGCCAGGGCGGTCGCCGCGCCGGCCGAGCCGCCGCCGATGGCCACGCGCGTGGGGTCGACGCCGTAGGTCGCGGCGTTGGCCCGCAGGAAGCGCACCGCGGCCTGGGCGTCGTGCTGGGCGGCGAGCGCGGCGGTCAGGCAGGTCGCCGACGGGGGGTCCTGCCCGGCGCACTTCTGCCCGTCGTTGAGCAGGCGGTAGTTGATCGACACCGCGACGTAGCCGCGCTGCGCGAAGGCCCTGGCCATCGTGACCATCGCCCCGTTGGCCGCGGTGCCGCCGGTGAACCCGCCGCCGTGCACGAGCACGATCGCCGGTCGCCGGGTCTGCGTGTCGCCCGTCGGCCGGTACATGTCGAGCGTGAGCGTCACCGGCGTCCCCGTCAGGTCCGGCGCGCTGCCGTAGGTCAGCCCGCGCGTGATCGTCAGGTCGGGGAAGATCACGTCGCGGTAGCGCAGCGGCGCCGTGCCCGGAGGCGGCGGCAGCGTGCAGCCGGCCACCGCGATGGCGGCGGCGGCCGACACGGCGGCGGCCAGCAGCCGCCGGGAGGAGCGGCGGGTGCGAAGGGTCCACGACCTGGGAGCGCGCATGCGGCGATCCTCTCCGGCCCGGCCGGCGCGCGGCGCTCAGGCGCCGCGGGATCTCACGGAACTCTCACGCCCCGCCTTGGCGAGGAACGGCAGCAGCCTGTCGAAGAAGACGTTCTTCGGGTAGGCGCCGGCCGGGTCGTTGTGGGCGTAGGTGCCCTGGCGGCTGACGAGCGTCAGGTTCCGCGACGGGATGCGCGACTGGCGGGCCAGCGTGCTCGCGGCGTCGAGGATGCCCTTGCCGCCGAACGCCCCGAAGGCGTAGATCAGCAGGCGCTTCGGCAGGTCACGGCCGTGCGTCGCGCGCACGCCGAGGACCTTCTGGGCCGGGTTCGCGATGCCCTGCCCGACCGCGCCGGTGTCGATCGTCAGGCGCTGCGGGAAGTACCACTCCGTGCCGTCCGCGCCCTTGACGCCCTTGCCGGAGAGCATCGCGGCGTAGCGCTTGATCGGCGTGAGCGCCCCGGCGCTGCTCCAGCCCGCCGGCGTGGTGGACGTGTCGAAGTGCCCCATGTGCGCCTGGGCGGCGAAGCTCAGCTTCGAGGTCTTGGTGTCGGTCGCGAAGCCGAACAGCGCGAGGTTGGTCGCGGGCACCGGCGGGTTGATCGCCGCCGGCAGCAACGGGAAGCTCTGGCCCAGCGAGGGCGAGTCCGGGTCGATCAGCGCCGCCGTCGAGCCGGCCGTGGAGAACAGCCCGAGGTAGGGCGCGGGGATGCCGCTGAACGCGAGCCACGGCGTGCCGGCGGTGAGCTTCTGCAGCGACTGCGTCGCCTCCGCAGCGGTCACCGGCGCTCCCCTGCTCCCGCCGTCGTCGTACACCAGCCCGGCGAGGCCGGCCGCGCCCGCCTTGCCGTGGAAGTCCCAGGTCGCGTACGCGGTGACGACCGAGCCGCCCAGCGAGTGGCCGCCCAGCACGACGCGGCCGCCGCGCGCCTTGGCCGCCTTGATCACGCGGTGCAGGTCCTCCACGGCGACCCGCATGCCCCACTTGCGCGCGAAGCCGACCGTCGCGTCGGGGACCGGCTGCAGGTGCGTCTTGACGGTCGGGTCGGCCAGGAAGCCGAGGTAGTAGTCGAAGACGGACTTCGACGCGGCCTTGCCCGCCTTGGCGCGGTCGAAGACCGACTGGTCCTCCAGGAGGTTCTCGCGCCGCTCGACCGACCACACCTGCCAGCCGCGCGCGTGGGCCACGACCCACTTGGCGAACGGCACGAAGTACGCGCTGCCCGCCGAGGTGCCCGGCTCGAGCACCAGGACGTTCTTCGCGTGGCGCGAGCCGATCTTGAGGACGCCGACCTTGTCGTACTTCGCCGGCGTGCCGGGCGCGGCGTAGCCCTTCATCCAGCTGACGCGGGACGCCGCGTGCGCGGGCGTCGCGGCGGCCGCGAGCGCGAGGAACGCGCCGGCGACCAGCAGCGCGAGCGTCCCTGAGCGGCGGTTCTCAGCACGCATGCGATCTTCTCCTTCGGCGTCGTAGACAGGACTGTCTACGTCGTGGACAGATGTGTTTTTGCACCGTACAGCATCGTCTACGCTCTGGGCGCGATGCCGGCTCCCAAGATCGAGGTGCTCCCGCGCCGCCCGCACGCCAGCGTGCGCGAGGAGCTGCGCGCCTCCCAGCGCGGCCGGCTGATCTGCGCGATCGCCGACGCCGTGGCCGCCAAGGGCTACGCGGCGACCAGCGTCGCCGACGTCATCGCCCTGGCCGGCGTGTCGCGCAAGACGTTCTACGAGCACTTCGCCGGCAAGGAGGAGTGCTTCCTCGCCGCCTACGACAGCGGCGCCCAGGCGATCTACGACGCGATGGTCGAGGCGATCCACGGGCTCAGCCGCTGGGAGGACATCCTCGCCTCGGTGCTGACGACGTGGCTCGCGTTCCTGCAGGCCGATCTCGCGTTCACCCGCGCCTACATGGTCGAGTTCTGGGCGGCCGGCGACGCGGCCCGCGAGCGCTGGAAGGAGCGCCGCGACCGCACCGCGAACCTGCTGAAGCTCCTGCACGAGCAGATCCGCGCCCAGGATCCGGCGGTCGCCGAGGTCTCCGACACCCTGGTCGCCGCGGTGGTCGGGGGCATCAACCGCGTCGTGATCTCCCACGTCCTGGCCGAGGACGACGCGCCGCTGACGACCCTCGCCCCCGAGCTCGAGCGCTTCGTCACGATGGTCCTCGCCGCCCGCGACGCGCGCGGCTGATCTCGGGCGGGCGCCGGCCGCGCCGGCGTGGCAGATCGTCCGGGGCGATGTCGAGCCGCGCGGGGCGGCTCCGACCGAGGGGAAAGAGGACCCGACCGACCGACCGAGGAGCTGACCCGATGCGCTACATGCTGCTGCTCTACGACAACGACGACACCCGGGACGCCTTCTTCGGCCCCGGCAGCGAGCCGCTGGGCGAGGAGATGGACGCCCTGCTGAAGGAGCTGAGGGACTCCGGCGAGCTGGTCGCCACCGACCCGCTCGCCGACCCGGCGCAGACCAGGACCGTTCGCGTCAGCGGCGGTGCGCCGGTGGTCACCGACGGGCCGCTGGCCGAGGCCAAGGAGCACTTCGGCGGCTACCTGATCGTCGACTGCGAGAGCATCGAGCGCGCGGTGGAGATCGCCGCGCGGTGGCCCAGCGCGCGCTTCGCGCCGCTGGAGGTGCGGCCGATCATGGACGTCGGCGGGCTGGAGATGTGACCCGGCCGGAGGAGATCGAGCGCGTCCTGCGCCCGCTGGCGCCGGAGGTGCTCGGCATCCTCGCCCGGCGCCACGCGAGCTTCGACGCCTGCGAGGACGCCGTCCAGGAGGCGCTGCTCGCCGCCGCCGCGCAGTGGCCTGCCGCCGGCGTGCCCGAGAACCCGCGCGCGTGGCTGCTGACCGTCGCGTCGCGGCGGCTGGTCGACGAGCTGCGCGGCGAGCAGGCCCGCCGGCGCCGCGAGGAGCTCGTCGCCGAGCCGGAGGCGCCGCCCGGCGGCGACGCGCCGGAGCCCGCGCGCACGCACGACGACACGCTGGCGCTGCTGTTCCTGTGCTGCCACGAGTCGCTCACCGCGCCGTCGCAGATCGCGCTCACGCTGCGCGCCGTGGGCGGCCTCGGCACGGCGGAGATCGCCGGCGCGTTCCTGGTGCCCGAGGCCACGATGGCCCAGCGGATCAGCCGCGCGAAGGCCGCGATCAGGGGCGCGACCCTCGCGCTGCCGCCCGACGCCGCGCGGGACGACCGCCTGCGGTCGGTCCTGCACGTGCTCTACCTGATCTTCAACGAGGGCTATGCGGCCAGCTCGGGCGCGCAGGTCCAGCGCGTCGCGCTGGCCGAGGAGGCGATCCGGCTGACGCGCATGCTCCACCGCCTCCTGCCGGACGACGCCGAGGTGCGCGGGCTCCTGGCGCTGATGCTGCTGACCCACGCCCGGCGCGCGGCGCGCACCGGCCGCGACGGAGCGCTGATCCCGCTCGCCGAGCAGGACCGCGGCCGCTGGGACCGCGCCGCGATCGCGGAGGGCGTCGGCCTGATCAGCGGCGCGCTGGCCGCAGGCCCGGTCGGCCCGTACCAGCTCCAGGCCGCGATCGCCGCCGTCCACGCCGAGGCCGCGAGCACGGCGAAGACCGACTGGCGCCAGATCACCGCCCTCTACGAGCTGCTCGAGCGGATCGCGCCCAACCCGGTGTTCACCCTCAACCGTGCGGTCGCGGTCGCC
>JAICJK010000009.1 GCA_025928415.1 Solirubrobacteraceae bacterium
GAGCGGCGGGACGGCGCCGAAGCCCTGCAACAGCGGCGGGAGGCGGTCGGCGTCGAGCGGGACGGCGGGGATCTGGATCGTCTTGACCGCCTTCCACTCGTCGCCGTCCTTGTGCCACGTCCACACCGACGCCGACAGGTCGGTGACGTCGATCACCACGCCGAGGAAGCCGTAGGTCTTGGTCGGGTCGTGCGCGGGGCGCACCTCCAGCGCCATCTGGTGCTGGTCGCCGAGGTCGATCTCGGCGACGTGCGAGCGCGTCTTCAGGTCGAAGAAGTGCAGGCGGTGGCCGTACTCGCGGCCGAGCAGCGCCTCCGGGACGATCCCGTTCTCGATCAGCCGCGGCGGGGCCCACTCGCTGGAGATCAGGACGCCCTCGTCGACGTGCCACCAGAAGTCGTAGGCGTAGAACTGGCTGCCGCGGTCGGCCTCCCACTGGCCGGTGACGCTGAAGTCGGAGTGGTCCATCGTGAAGATGCCGGCGGGGCCGTCGTTGCCGTCGACCGAGCCCGCGCCGAGCGCGCTGACGAACAGCCCGTCGGGCCCGCAGTGGATCGTGTGCGGCCGGCTGTAGCCGCCCTTGCCCATGACCTCCTCGGGCTCGATCGTGCGCACGAGCTTCGGGTTGCGCGGGTCGGGCTGGGTGTCGAGCACGTAGACGCGGGAGGAGCGGAGGCCGGGCACGACGAGGTAGCGGCGGTCCATGGCGCCGTCGCCGTCGCCGTGGTCGTGGCCGCCGCCCAGCGCCGAGCTGCAGATGTTCCAGCCGTAGTGGTGGAACTCGTCGGGCGGGTCCTGGGCCGGGGCGTCCCACTGCCCCACGACGGTGCCGTAGGTCGCCGAACCGGGGTCGACGTCCACGACGGCGATCGCGTCCGGATCCAGCAGCGCCACGTAGGCGAGCTGCTCGGCCGGTGCGGCCATCGCGTCGCTCGGCGTCCGGTACAGCGTCGTGGCGCCGTGGTCATGTCCGTGCGCGTCGTGAGCCGATCCGCTCATCGCCCATCCCTTCTTCTCGCTGGCCGTCGGGGTGGTGACGCATGTTGTCAGTTGGCGCCCGCCGGCCCCGGGCCGGGGACTGGCCGGACGGGGAGTCCGGGCTGCGAGCATCCGGCGATGCGCGTCGCGGCGGTGCTGCTCGCCCTCGTCGCCGTCGGCTTCATGGCCGCCGCGATCCGCGACATGGTCCTCGAGGCCGGCGACGCGCGGCGCGGCCTGCTGCTGCGCATCGCGGCGGTGGCGTGCTTCGCGGCGGCGGTGGCGCTCAACGTGCTGGCCGGGTGAGGTCGTCGCGGCCGCCGTCTTGGGAGCATGACGGGCATGAGCGCCGCCGACCCCGTGCCCACCACCTACCGCGTCGCGATGTCCGTCTGCTCGCCGATCGTGCGGCAGTGGGGGCGCCTGGAGGTCGGCGGGCTGGAGGCCCTGCCGCCGTCCGGGCCGGCGCTGATCGCGCTGAACCACGACAGCTACTGGGACCCGGTGTCCGTCGGCGTCGCCGCGCTGGGCGTCCGCCCGATCCGCGCGCTGGCCAAGTCGTCGATGTGGAAGATCCACGGGCTCGACCGCGTGCTGGACGGCATGGGCCAGATCCCGATCGATCGCGGCGCCAAGGACGAGGCCGCGATGTCACGCGCGATCGAGGAGCTCCGCGCCGGCGCGTGCATCGGGGTCTTCCCGGAGGGGACCCGCAGCCTGGGCCGCGTGCTGCGCCCGCGCAGCGGCATCGGGCGCCTGGCGCGGGCGGTGCCGGAGGCCGAGATCGTCTGCTGCGCGGTGACGGGGACGGTCGACGTGCCGCGCTTCCCCAAGCGCCCGCGCATCCGCGTCGACTTCTTCCGGCCCGCCGGCGGCGGCCTGGCCGACGGCGAGGAGCTCGCCGCCTTCTCCGCGCGCCTGCTCGCCGAGGTCCGCGACCGCGCCCCGATCGCCCACGCGGGCCGGAAGCCGGGCCCGCCGCCGGAGTGACGCTGCGAGGCTTACGGCATGCGCACCGCCGTCGGCCGCGCTCGCGCGCTACGCCGCCTCGGCGGCGCGGACCTCGACCGTGCAGCCCAGGCGGGCGACGATCTCCGGCGGGTGCGCGAGCAGCCGCTCGACCTGGCGCCGCGACTGGTGCTCGAAGCAGGCGAGCTCCTCGCCCGTCCTGCCGGAGCGGAACGTCACGGTGCTCGTGGGGGCCGGTTGCGGGCGCCGCGCGGGGAACATGCTCTGAGTGTTCGGCAGCGCTGGCGCGAGCTGCAGCCCCCTGGGTGTCGATCCGCGCCACCCCGGGCGCGGCGTCAGGCCGCCAGCTCGGCGC
This sequence comes from Solirubrobacteraceae bacterium, assembly GCA_025928415.1. GTDB lineage: Bacteria > Actinomycetota > Thermoleophilia > Solirubrobacterales > Solirubrobacteraceae > Paraconexibacter. The sequence goes on from JAICJK010000009.1 coordinate 2,303, forward strand.
CCCGCTCCGCGGAGGGCTCCGCCAGCTCCACGAACCGGCACGCCCCGTCCACGAGCTCCATCGCCGCAAGCGTCCGGCAGTCCGCGTCGAGCAGGCGCGGGGAGTGGACGAGCACGGCGAGGCACTGCGCGCGGGAGACCGCGACGTTGAGCCGGTTGCGCTCGAACAGGAAGTCGAGGCCGCGCGGCACGTCCTCGCCCGACGAGCAGGTCATCGCGAAGAAGACGACGGGCGCCTCCTGGCCCTGGAAGCGGTCGACGGTCCCGACCCGCACGCCGGCCGGGACGTGCTCGCGGATGCAGCGCACCGCCATGTTGTAGGGGGCGACGACCATGACGTCGGCCGCGACCAGGCGCCGGGTGACGCCGCGGTCGTCGGTCACCGTGCCGGCCGCCAGCACCTCGCGGCAGGCCTCGGCGATCGCCTGCGCCTCCTCCACCGAGCTCTGGCTGCGACCCTCGTGCTCCACCGCCAGCACGCGCAGGCCCGCGCCGGTCAGGCGCCCGGCGCCCGCGTCGATCCGCCGCAGGGCGCAGGCCTCGCGCGAGCGCAGCCGGTCGTCGTAGCTGCGCTCGGAGACGAACGCGCAGACGCCGGGGTGCATCCGCCACGACTCCGTCAGGAAGTAGCCCTGCGTCGCCGGCACGGTGCTGCGCCCGCCCAGCGCGTGGGCGAGCACGGACAGGCCTGAGGATCCGGGGTGCGCGGCCTTGGTGACCTGGGCGAGCTGCTGCGGGTCGCCGAGCAGCACGATGCCGGGCGCGCAGAGCCCCACGGCCGCGGCGTTGGCCAGCGAGAACTGACCGGCCTCGTCGATGAACAGCAGCCCGAACTGCCCGCGGTGCTCCTCGCGGGACAGCAGCCAGGCGGTGCCCGCGACCAGGTCGAAGGCACCGTCCGCGCCCTCGTTGTCGTCGACGCAGGTGATCAGCCCGTGCGCCGACGCGTAGCCCGCGCCCTTGTAGACGCCGCGGAAGGCGACGCCGGCCTCGGCGGCCGCCTCCTCGATCGCCGCCAGCAGGTTCTGCACCGCCGCGTGGCTCGGCGCCGTGACGGCGACGCGCCGCCCGTCGGCCAGAGCCGCGACGACCATGCGCGCGCCCCGCCACGTCTTGCCCGTGCCGGGCGGGCCCTGGACGACCAGGTGGCTGTCGCGCAGGTCGAGCGCCGTGCGCACCATGTCCTCCAGCGACGGGTCGCCGACCTGCTCGAAGGCGCCACCGGAGGCCAGCCGCGGCGGCTCGCGGCGCAGCACGCTGCGGGCGGCGGCGCCGAGGGGCCGGCCGGCGGCGACCGCGCGGCCGAGCGCCTCCAGGCTCTCGCGCAGGGCCTTCGCGTCGACCGCGCCGCCGCCGATCAGCGCGCGGACCTCCGGCGGGCCGTCCTTGGTCTGGCGGCGGATGACCGCGCGGTCGTCCTCGATGCGCTGGACGTTGACGCGCCGGCCGGTGGCGGGGTCGACGCAGCGGTCGGAGTCGAGCTTGAACTCCTGCGGGGGGAAGCTGAAGGTCCAGTCGGTCGACCGCTTGACGGGCACGGGGGCGACCGCCGCGTCGAGCGCCAGGTCGCCGATCGCGTCGCGCTCGTCGATGAGCTGCTCGGCGGTCATGGCGCGCAGCTCGAAGTACCGCCACCACTCGGGCTTGGCCTCGCGCCGGTGGAAGAGCATGAGATGGGCGAGCAGCCGGCGCTCGGCGGCGCCGGCGTCGTCCGACGCGTCGTCGGCCGGCAGCCCGGCGGCCAGTTCCCCGGCGAGGGCCTGCATGCGCACCATCCAGTCGGCGGGCACGAACTCCTTGGCCGGCGCGGCCCCGAGCCCGTCGAAGTCGCAGTCCAGCTGCGCCGCGGCCTCCGGCTTCATCCGGTCCTGCAGCCAGTCACGCAGCACGAGCGTCGAGATGCAGTCCTCGACGTTGTAGGCGCGGATCGCGTCGAGCATCGCCTGGTCGCGCGTCTGCAGCCAGTGCTCGTAGGCGACGATCGAGCCGCCGCCCTCGCGGACCGTCGTCTCCCGCCGGACGAAGCCGGTGTGGCGCTCCAGGCGCTTGAGGCCGTAGCTCTCCTCCCCCACCTGCAGCCCCTGGCGCACCACGGCGAAGAGGTCGACGAGCACGCCTTGGCGCAGCAGGTCGTCGACCTCGTCCTCGCGCGTGGCGTACTTCAGCGCCAGGGAGCGCAGCTTGGACGCCTCGTGGGGCGCGTAGTGGAAGACGTGCAGGCCCGGGTGCCGGCGCCGGCGCGCCATCACCAGGTCGACGAAGTGCTCCAGCGCCGCCTTCTCGCCGGCGGCGTCGTGCGCCCAGACGCACGCGTAGGCGCCGTCGGCCGTGCACCAGCCCCACAGGTACTCGATCCCGCCGTCCGTCCCTGCGTAGGGATCGCCCTCGAGATCGAAGAAGAGGTCGCCGGCGTCGGGCGCCGGAAGGCGGGCGTAGCCGCGCTCGGCCTCGGGCGCGAGGTGACGATGGTGGAGCCCGCCGTCCTCCCAGGTCTGCACCTGGAGGGCCGCCTGGTGGCGCAGCAGGTCGAACCGCTCCGTGCCGAGCTTGGCGACCGCCAGGTCCTCCGGCGCCGCGGCGAGGTCGTGGACCCGCGGCAGGCCGGCCTCGACCAGGCGCGCGCGCAGGTCGCGCCGGGCGCCCGCGACGAGGCTCAAATGGTCGTCGGCACGCCGCCGGGCACGGCACTCGCGATCCAGGTCGCAAAGTCCGCAGTGGGCCGTCGGCTCGGGGTAGGTCGGCCGTGCGCCCGCCGCGACGAGCCGCTCGAGCCGTCGGACGACGTGGCAGTGCAGCGCGCCGTAGCGCCGCAGGTCGACGATCCGCTCGGCGCCGTCGCCGAGGACGAGGTACGCGGCCTGCGGCGTCCGCCCCTGGGCCTCGCCGAGCAGGCGCGTGTACAGCGCGAGCTGGTGGACGACGTAGGGCTTGACGTCGCGGGCGAGCTTGGTGTCGAGGACCTCGTAGCTCCACGGGCCGAGTTCCGAGGCGACCGGCACGCGCCGCAGGAAGTCCACGCGGCCCTGCCAGCGGCCGTCGAACAGCAGGGCCTGGTAGATGAGCGGCGCCCCGGCCCGCATCGCCGCCTGCGTGCGGGCCGCCTGCTCGACGTGCCAGGCGCGCGTGAACTCCGTCGCAGGCGCCGTGAGGTCGACGTGGCCGCCGAGCTGCGCCGACAGCCGCGCGAGCGTCTCCTGCTCGTGGTCGATGCCGCGGGCCCGGGCCAGCTGGCCGTGCGGATCCTCGAGCTTGGCCCACCGCGGGCGCTCCCGCGCCGCGACGGCGCGCTTCTGCTCGATGAGGTGCTCGCAGGCGAGGTAGCTCGTCAGGTCCGTGGCGGACAGGACGAGCTGATGGTCGTCGAGGCGGAACATGAGGGGTGGGTCGCTCCTGGCGGCGGGGAACTGACGTCCTGGTCTGCTTCGGACGCCGGCGACGCGCGCTTGAACGGGAGGTCCGCCGGCGATCCGCGCCGCCCGGCCACGCTCTGGGTCGCGAGCTGCACGAGCTCGGGCCAGCGCGCGGCCAGCCGCGGCGCCTCGCCCGCGATGCCGGGGAGGCCGGCGGCCAGCGCCAGCGAGCAGCAGAGCATCGTGCTCGCCGCGTCGAAGCCGCGGGCGACCGGGACGGTCAGCGAGCGCGCGCCGGCGGCGTCGATCAGGCGGATCGCGTGGCGGCCGTCGTCGCCGAGCGGCGCCAGCACCTGCACCCCGGCGCGGTCCATGGCGTCGCACAGCGCCGCGAAGGCGATCACGACCCGCCCTCCGCGCCGAGGTGGGCGGCGGCGGCGAGCGCGCGGTCGACGCGCGCCCGGCGCTCGAGCGGGAGGGAGAGCGTTGCCGGCATGGCACGCGGGTCGTCGGCCGATCCGCCGATCTGACACCGGCGCCGGACCCGGGCGGCGCCTGTCAGGCCCGCGGCCCGCCCGGCGACCCATGCCCGAACCCAGCCCGAAGGAGCGCGCCGATGCACGTCAACGCCCACCTCGACATCGACCTCGTCGCCGTCGAGCAGACCGACCAGGTCACCGTCATGCTCGAGCTGCTGGCGCCCGAGGCGCCCGCCGGCGCCGAGCGTGCCGCCGCCTGCGTGCAGGCCGTCCTCGACCGCAGCGGATCCATGCAGGAGCGCGACCGCCTGGCCGCCGCGCGCACGGCGCTCATGGCGCTCGTCGACCGCCTGGACCCCCGCGACGCGTTCGGGCTGGTCGTCTTCGACCACGAGGTGGACGTCGTCGTCCCGGCCGGCCCGCTGACCGACAAGGCTGCGGTGAAGGCCGCGATCGCCGCGGTCCCCCCGCGCGGCGGAACCAACCTGTCCGCCGGGCTGCTGCGCGGCGTCCAGGAGGCGCGCCGCGCCGCCGGCCCCGGGGGCGCCACGCTACTGCTCGTCTCCGACGGCATGGCCAACCAGGGCGTGACGGAGCCCGAGCGGCTGGAGGCGGTCGCCGCGACCGCCCACCGCGCCGGGGTCACGGTGTCCACCGTCGGGATCGGCCTCGGCTACGACGAGACCGTCCTGGCCGCCGTCGCCCGCGGCGGGCAGGGCGAGCACGTCTTCGCCGAGGAGGCCGACGCCGCGGGCGCCGCGGTGGCCGGCGAGGTCGAGGGGCTGCTGAGCAAGACGGTGCAGGCGGCCTCGCTGCTCATCCGGCCGACCGGCGACGTCGCGTCCGTACAGCTCTACAACGACCTGCCCGCGCACGCCGTCGACGGCGGCGTCATGGCCGAGCTCGGCGACCTCTGGGCCGGCGAGGAGCGCAAGCTGCTGCTCGGCCTCACGGTCCCGGCGATCGCCACCCTCGGCGTCGCGCAGATCGCGGAGCTGGAGCTGCGCTACGTGACGCTGCCGGACCTCTCCGAGCAGACCGTGACGCTGCCGATCAGCGTCAACGTCGTGCCCGGCGACCAGGCCGCGGGACGCATCGCCGACCCGCGGGTCCGCACCGAGCTGCTGTTCCAGCAGGCCCAGGAGGCCAAGCGCCGCGCGGCCGACGCCATCGCCCGCGGGGACCACCGCGAGGCGATGGCGGTGCTCGGGGAGGCCGGCGACCGCCTGGCGGGCGTCGACGATGCCGAGCGCCAGGTCGTGCTCGGCCTGGCCTCCGAGCTCGCCACGGGCTCGGCGCGCCGGGCCGCCAAGACGGCCCGCATGCAGCAGGCGCGCGCGGCCCGCAAGCGCGGGCGGGGCATGTGAGAGTGTCAGGACATGCTCGAGCCGAGCGACCCGCCTAGCGTGGGAAGGCACGAGGATGAGCACCTGCGCCGGTTCGTCGCCGCGCGCCGGCGTGGCGACGCCGGCGAGATGCGCCGCTGGTGGGAGGAGCTCGTGATCGACTTCTACGACCGCATGGACGGCCTGGCCTACGCCGCGCACAGGGGGCGGCTCGACGCCGGCGAGCACGAGCAGGCCGTGCAGCTGTGCATGGTCCGCTTCTCGAACAAGCTGATCACCACGTTCAAGGGGACCTCGATGGGCGAGCTCGTCAACGCCTGCAAGCCGCTGGCACGGGGCATCTGCATCGACGTCCAGCGCAGCGCGATGCGCGAGCACCGCAACGCGGGCCCGTCGCTCGACGCGGGCTGGACCGCCGCCGACGAGGACCGTCCCGCGCCGCGCTGGGAGGCCGACGAGGCCATGCGCCGCTTCGAGCGCGACGAGGAGCGCGCCGAGGCCCGCGACTTCCTCGGCTGGGCGCTGCCGCAGGTCAAGGCGGAGCGCCGCCGCGCGCTCGAGCTGACCATCCGCGGCGCCGCGCTGCCCGAGATCGCCCAGGAGCTCGGCATCAGCAAGGACAACGCCTACCAGCGGCGCTGCCGCGGGATGAAGGACCTCACCACGCTCAAGGGGCGGTACGACGCATGAGCACCATCGAGCAGGTCCTCAGCGACTTCATCGAGGCGTGGAGCGCCGGCCGGCGCCCGTCGGTCCGCGAGCACCTCGCCCGCGTGCCCGAGGGCCCCGAGCGGGACGCGCTCGCCGACCAGATCACGACCTGGCTGGAGGTCGCGCCGACGCCGGCCTACTCCGAGACGGCCCGCGCCGAGATCCGCGCCGAGCCCGCCGTGCGGCACGTCCTCGACGCGGCCGGGCAGGACGCGGGGCTGTGGCCGGCGGTCATCCCCGGCCTCCGGGCGCGCGCCGGGCTGTCCGTCCGGCAGACGGCGTCCCGCCTCGTGGAGCGCCTCGCGCTGGCGCCCGGCAGCGAGGAGCGCACCGCGGACTACCTCGAGCGCCTGGAGCGCGGCGAGCTCGAGCCGTCGCGCGTATCCCGGCGGCTGCTCGGCGCGCTCGGGGAGCTGCTGGGCGCAAGCGCCGACACGCTGGCCGACGCCGCGCGGTTCGGCACCGGGCTCAGGCCCGCGGCGGCGGGCGGGACGCTGTTCCGCGCCTCGGGGGAGGCCGGCGACTGGGTGGCGCGCGACCTCGAGGCGCTCAGCGCGGCCGCGATGCGACCGGCGCCCCCGGAGCTGGACGAGCTCGACCGGCTGTTCGTCGGCGGCGCGGACGCCTGACGCGGCGCTGGATCAGGTGAGCAGCCGGCCGACGGCGCCCGCGTCGCCCGCGTCGAGCGCCGCGTCCCCGCGCAGGCTCGCCGCCAGATGGGTGCCGTCGAGCGCCGGGGAGAGGTACGGGAGGTGCTGCAGCGCGCCGAGCCGGTCGTCGAGCGGGCGGCAGCCCAGGCGGTGCCACGCGTCCTCGTGCAGCCCCTCGCGGACCTCGGCTTCGAGCTGCGCCAGCCGCTTGGGCGACGCCAGGCCGAGCTGCTTGAGGCGGTAGACGACGACCGGGGTGCTCACGCCGTAGGCCGCGGCGATCAGCACCGCGACGTCGAGCGACGGCTCGCCGTCGACGAGCCGCTCCATCGCCGCCCGCGGGACGAGGAACTCCGCCGCGAACGCGTTGGCCTGCAGCTCGTAGGGGTTGGTCGTCGACCCGTTGAACGTCGTGAGCTTGTCGACCGGCTCGTGGCCGTCGTGGCCGCACCACGCGTGGGCCAGCTCGTGGGCGAGCGTGAAGCGCTGCCGCGGCCGGAACTGCCGGCCGTTGACCCACAGCAGCGCCCGGTCGCCGTCCCGGCGGCAGGCGCCGGCGACGTCGTCGGGCAGCGGCGCGACGATCACCGGCAGGCCGGCGCGCTGCTCGACGGCGTCCAGCAGACAGGGCAGCGGGGCCGTCGGATCGAGGCCCAGCGCCGCCCGGGCCTCGCGCGCGCGCTTCGCCCCGCGGTTGGAGTCCAGGCCGGCCATCGGGGAGATGGTCGCACCGGCGTTGCGCCGAGGGTCATGCGGCGCGCTCAGCCTGGATCCACCGATCGATCGTGGATGCGAGCCGTTCGGAGGCCAAGCCAGGTGGGATCGGGGCCGCATCCTCAGGGTGACCCCTTCGGAGCGGGCCCGATCCCGGATGGCGACGGCATTCCGGACGGCTCGCGCCGCGAGAATCGGTGGATCCAGGCTCAGTCGTCGTCCTCGTCCTCGTCCTCGAAGAAGTCGATGTCGTCGTACTCCGCGGCCGAGACGTCCTCGGGTCCGGCCAGCGCGGCCTCGACGCAGCGCCGCTCGCTCTGGCGCTCCGCGAGCGGCAGGAGCACGACGCAGACGTGGATCTGCTCCGGCGGGGCGCCATGGATGACCTCGTAGCACCGGCGCGCAGCGTGCACCATCGCGACCAGCGTCGCGTCCTCCGGCGCCCCCGGCGTGCGGTGGTCGACGAGGTAGCGTCCGCCCGGCCCGTCGAGGCTCAGCGTGATGTCGTGCGTGGCGGCCAGCGCGGAGATCGTGTCCACGCTCGAGGGTCGCGCGGGGCCCCGCGATCCTGACCCGCCGGCACCCGCGGCTAGGCTCGGATCATGTCGTCCTCGCAACAGGCCAGGGCCGTCGTGCTGGAGGCGTTCGGGGCGCCGGTGCGCTCGCGGGAGCTGCCCGTCGCCGAGCCCGGCCCGGGCGCCATCGTCGCGACCGTCGAGCTGGCCGGCGTGTGCGGGACCGACGTGCATCTGCAGGCCGGGCGGCTGCCGATCCCGCTGCCGGTCGTCCTGGGCCACGAGGGCGTCGGCCGGATCGCGGCGCTCGGGGAGGGCGTGACCGAGGACTCGCTCGGCACGCCGCTGGCCGCCGGGGACCTCGTCGCCTGGGGCTCGAGCATCTCGTGCGGCGACTGCTTCTACTGCCGCGACGCGCAGGAGCCGACGCTGTGCGAGCGCCGCCGCATCTACGGCATCAACCGCCGCGCCGACGAGTGGCCGCACCTCGGCGGCGCGTGGGCGGAGGCGATCTACCTGCACCCGGGGTCGATGGTCGTCCGCCTCGGCGCCGGCACGCCGCCCGAGGCGGTCATCGCGCTGGGCTGCGCCGGCCCGACCGCGGTGCACGGCCTGCTCGGGGTCGCCCCCGTCGGCGTCGGGGAGAGCGTCGTCGTACAGGGCGTGGGCCCCGTCGGCCTGGCGACCGCGATGTACGCGCAGCTCGCCGGCGCCGCGAACGTCGTGCTCATCGGCGGGCCCGCGTCGCGGCTGGAGCGCGCCCGCGCGCTCGGCGTCGGCGACGCGTACCTGGAGCTCGACGCGCAGAGCCCGGCCGAGCGCCTGGACGCCGTGCGCGAGCTGACCGGCGGCCGCGGCGGCGACCTCGTCGTCGAGGCCACCGGCGTCCCCGCAGCCGTCGCCGAGGGCCTGGAGCTGTGCCGGCCCGGCGGGCGCTACCTCGTCCTCGGCCAGTACACCGACCACGGCCCGACGCCGCTGAACCCGCACCTGGTGACCCGCAAGCAGCTGCGGGTCCTCGGATCGTGGGCGTTCTCGCAGGCCGACTACGCGACGTACCTGCGCACCGTCCCGCAGCTCGCCGCGCGGTTCGACCTGCCGCGGCTCCTCGAGCGCTTCACCCTCGGCGACGCCCAGGCGGCGCTCGACGCCGCGCGGGCCGGGGAGGTCGGCAAGGCCGTGCTGGTCCCGGACGCGGGCTGATCGCCACGCCATCGCCGCAGTCCACGGGACGGGCGGTGCCGCCCGGCGCGCGCGGGCGTGCGGGCATACTCGCGGGCGACCATCGATGGGCTCTGCCCGACAGGAGGTGCCATGGCGTCCGCCTCGCCCCACCGCTTCGTCCACCACGGCACCTTCGGCAACGATCGCTTCGGCATCCTCGCCGAGCGGTTCGCGCGGTTCTTCGGCACGCCGCGGTTCATCATCGGGCAGACGATCGTCGTCGCGGTGTGGATCGCGGCCAACGCGGCGGCGGTCACGCTGCGCTGGGACCCCTACCCGTTCATCCTGCTCAACCTCGCGTTCTCGACGCAGGCGGCCTACGCAGCTCCGCTCATCCTGCTCGCCCAGACGCGGCAGGCCGAGCGCGACAAGGTCCGCGACGCCGCCGTGCAGGCGCACCGCGACGACGAGATCAAGCGGGAGGAGGCCTTCGAGACCGGCCAGACCGAGATGCTCGAACGCGAGCGGGCCACGGCCGAGCAGCACCTGACGCTGCTGGCCCAGAACACCAGGCTGACCGAGGAGATCGCCCGGCTGACCGTCGAGCTGCACACGGCGATCTGCCACGACGGGGGCCGCGACCGCCGCTGACGCTTCCGAGCGCCGCCCGCAGGTGTTCGGATAAGAGATCTCTCATGCACTCGGGAAACTCGTACTTCGCAGTTTCCGAAAAGACATGTTTCCGGCTGTTCTCCTGAACAGCCACTCGTCCTCGGGCCGTGCGCGCGTCGCCGCGGACGGCGTCCGGACCTTTTCTCGCTCGTGACACCGGCCTACGGTCCGTGTCCTCAGGACCGCTCGCCGAGGTCATGGCCTCGCGCTGAGCGGCCGGTTCCCCACGTGCGTGACCGGGACGGTCACACCCCGAAAGGACACCATGACGTCTGCGCGCAAGCTCGCCGGACTCGTCATCGGCGCCGCCCTGGCGGTGGCGCTCGGCGCCTGCTCGGTCTGGCAGCCGCAGGGCGCTGCGACGCTGCCGACGTCGGGCGCCGCGTACGCCCACGCGCTCGCGGTGGCGAAGGCCTCCTGGCCGGCGCCGAAGCTGTCCGACATGAACAACCAGACCGACTCCTACGTCTGCACGGGGGCGATCGTCGCCGCGCGGACGGGCGACGCAGCCCTGAAGAGCAAGATCGCCGCGGTGCTCGCGAAGGTGCGCGGCACCGAGTCCGGCGCGACGGCCCTGGCCCTCGGTCGCAACCTGCGGGGCTACGTCTGCGCCGCCGACGCGATCGGGTACTCCGACGCGGCCTTCAGGTCCTGGCTCGGCAAGGTGCGGGACGCGAAGACCACGGGCGGCCCGTCGTCGATCCGCAGTTGCGCGGCCACGCGGCCCAACAACTGGGGCACGCACTGCCGCGCCTCCATGGTCGCCGCCGACCTGTACCTGGACGACGTCGACGACCTGCGCGTGCAGGCCACCATGTTCGCGGGGTGGCTCGGCGACTACGGCGCCTACCACGGCTTCCAGTACGGCGACACCTCGTGGCAGTGCGATCCCGCGCACCCGGTCGGCATCGACCCGCCGTGCACCAAGAGCGGGGTGAACCTCGACGGCGTGCTGCCGGACGACCAGCGCCGCGCCGGGAGCTTCACCAAGGGCGCCATCCCGCACGAGAACTACACGCGCGAGGCCTACGAGCCCGCCCTGCAGGAGGCCGTGATGCTCAGCCAGGCCCACGCGATCGACGCGCAGTGCCTGAGCGATCGCGCCCTGCTGCGCGCCGACCAGGAGTTCGCGCGCATGCGCTTCGCCGCCACCGGCGACGACACCAACGAGCCGTGGCTCGTGCGGTGGCTCTACGGCCAGAGCCCCTCCTCGCCGCTGGGCGCGACCGCGATCGGCAAGTCCTACTCGGACGCCGACTGGACGCACGGCAGCTCCTCCGGGAAGCCGTGCTGACCGGGCGGCTCAGGCGACCGGCGCGCCGAACCAGCGCGCCCCGCGGCAGGCGCCGAACTCGTCCTTCTCGGCGACCAGCGCGGAGGACGGCGCGTTGAACGTGCCGGTCTTGACCGGGCCCGACAGGAAGTCGATGTCCACGCGCCCGACCCGCCCGGCACCGAACTCGATGTAGCAGGAGCCGCGCCCGTCGTAGGCGGCCGGCGCCTCGCCGCCGCGCTGCTGGGCGATGAGCTGCCGCGCGACCACGCGCGCGGCGCCCTCGGCGAACACGCCCGCCTTCGGCACGCCGGCCGTGGCGACGTCCCCGACCGCGTAGACGCCGTCGTAGCGCGTCCGCAGCGTCGCCGAGTCGACGGGCACGTAGCCGTTCTCGGTCATGCCGCTCGCGATGACCACGTCGGGCGCGCGGTGCTTGGGCACGCCGAGGAACAGGTCGAAGGCCAGATCCGTGCCGTCGTCGAGGACGGCGACGCTGCGCGCGGCGTCGAGCGAGGCGACGCGGCGGCCGGCGATGAGCGTGATGCCGCGCTGGTCGAACTCCGCCATGAGCGCCGCGGACGTCTCGGGCGAGGGCGGCACCGGCGTGCCCAGCGGGATCACGAACGAGATCCGGCAGGCGTCGCGGACGCCGCGGGCGCGCAGCGCGTCGTCGAGCAGCAGCGCGCACTCGCTCGGCGCCGGCGGGCACTTGAACGGCGCCCCGGCCACGCCGATGACCGCATGGCCCTCGGAGAACTCGGGGATGATCCCGGCCAGCCGCTCCGCGCCCGCGACGGTGTAGAACTCGTTGCCCGCCTCGGCGAGGCCCGGCGTGGCGTCCATGTCGTAGTCGGCGCCGAGCGCGACGACCAGCACGTCGGCCTCGTGGACGCCGGCGTCCGTGGTCACCACCCGCGCCTCGGGATCGATCGCGGTGACCGTCTCCTGGAGCACGCGCAGGCCTGGCTTGGCGATGTCGCGATAGGCGAGGCGGACCGCCTGCGGCGTCTCGCGCCCGAACATCACGTCGAGCTTGGAGAAGCCGAAGACGAACGCGTCGCTCTTGTCGATCAGCGTCACGTCGACGTCGTCGCCGAGCGCCTCCGACAGCATCGTGCTGAGCTCCAGGCCGCCGAAGCCCGCTCCGAGGACGACCACGCGCGTGCTCATCGGCCGACCCTATCCGGCGTCACGTCAGCTCGCGAGCGAACGCCGTCCGGAGCTGCGGGTTCTGCCAGTCGCCGTCCACGACGGCCTCGATCCGGAGGTGGGAGCGGTCGCCGTCGAGCGTGAGCGTGGCGATCTGGTTGGCGTAGGCGGGCCGGGCCACGACGCGCCAGCCGAACGGCACCGGCCGCACGCCGGCGGCCCGCGCCAGGCGACGGGCCAGGCGCCCGGCGACCGCCCCGTGGCCGAGCGCGATGACCGCCCGCTCGTGCGGCGCGAGCTCCTTGCGGAAGGCCGAGCAGACGGCCTGCCAGACGGGGGCGTGCTCGCCGCGGCCGGGGCGGAAGCCGACCTCGGCCAGGTAGCAGTGGTGCACGTCGCCGGACAGCATCACGATCGACGCCGGCGCCTCGCCTTCCCGCGCGTGCGCAAGCTCGTCGACGAGCTCGGCGAGGCGGCGGAAGGTGCGCTGGAAGGACGCCCAGTGGTCCATGACCGCCCGGCGCCGCAGCCGCTCGCCCAGCCAGGCGCCGACCGGGCCCCACGCGCCGTCGGTCAGCGCCTCGTCGAACGCCTCGGCGTGATGCAGGCCCGGGGCGAGCAGGAACGGGACCGAGCTGGCCAGCAGCAGGTGCCGCGCGGGGCGCCGCGCCTGCTCGCGGATCCAAGCCCACTCGGCGTCCTGCACCAGCTCGCGCCGCCCGGGCGTCACGTCGCGCCCGGCGCGGGAGTCGATGACCACCAGCCGGGCCTCGCCGACGTCGCGCGCGAAGCTCCAGCGGCTGTGCCCGACCTGCCGTCCCTCGGTGTCCATCCGCGACGCGAGCAGCCCGGCGGCGTCCTCGGCCGAGCGCAGCGCGTCGTAGAGCCCGGCCTCGGCCAGGTCGCCCGGCGACAGGTTGCCGAGGTGCTGGAAGACCCAGTAGGCCATCAGTCCCGCGCGGATGTGACGGTCGAACCACGGCTCGGCGTTCATCTCGTCCAGCCAGCCCTGCGAGATCCGCCACTCGGCGTGGATCTCGTGGTCGTCGAAGACCATCGTCGTGGGCACGGTCGACAGCAGCCAGCGGATCGCCGGGTCGCTCCACGCCTCGCGGTAGGCCAGCGCGTACTCGGTGAAGTCGGCGAGCTCGCCGGGCGGCGCGTCCGCCGCGCGCTCCCGGCCGGCGACGGCCTGCTCGAGCGCCGGCGACGGCTCGTCGGCGTAGACCTGGTCGCCGAGCATCAGCAGCAGGTCGGGACACGCCGCTGCCCCGCCGCGCCGGGCGGCGCGCAGCGCGTAGGTGCGCAGCGCGTCGATGCCGTGCCCGGAGGGATGCTCGCGGGCCCGCAGCGTGTAGGGCGGCACGTGGGGCAGCGTGATCCGGCAGGACCCGAAGACGACGTCGCGGCGAGCCCGGGGGTCCAGCAGGCGGATCGTGCTGGCCGGGAAGCGCGCGCCGTCCTGTGGCCAGGCGACCTCGCCGTCGAGGCGCACCTCGTAGGGGTGGTCGGCGCCGAGGGCGAGCCCCTCGACCGCCACCAGCGCGAAGTGCAGGCCGTCGACGCACCACGTCCGCTCGCGCGCGCCGAGGATCTCGACCTCGCACGCCGCGTCGGTCTGCACCCAGACCGTCGCCACCCGATCGTCGACGTAGCGCAGCATCGGGCCGAGGACGAGGCTGGGCACGCGGGCGACCCTAGTGCGTCACACCTTCCGGTAGCGCGCGTCCGCCGCGGAGTAGGCCGCGAAGCCGATGAGCCCGGCGGCGACGAGGCCCAACAGCCACGGGCCGTAGGACGCGTCGGCGAGCTTCCGCAGGGCGCCGTCCAGCCCGACCGCCTTCTGCGGGTCGTAGTCGATCGCCGCCCTGATCAGCCCGTAGCCGACGAGCGTGAAGACGACCGCGCGCGCGAGGTGCCC
>JAICJK010000199.1 GCA_025928415.1 Solirubrobacteraceae bacterium
CGCGCCGCGCCCGCCAGCCGTGCGCCGCGCCCGCCAGCCGTGCGCCGCGCCCGCCAGCCGTGCGCCGCGCCCGCCGCCGTCCCGGGGCCTAGACTCGCGGCCGGTGACCTCGTCCTTCCGTCCCGCCTACCTGATCCACGGCGACGACCACGGCCGCATCGGCGAGCGGCGGGCCAACCTGCGGCGTATGGCCGAGGGCGCGGCGGGCGCGGGCGGCGTCGAGCTGCTTGACGCCGACGCGGCCACGCCGGAGCTCGTCGCGGCCGGGCTGAACACGATGACGTTCGCGATGGGCCACCGCTTCCTGATCGTCGACGGCGTCGAGCGCTTCAAGGACGCCGACGTCAAGGCCGCGCTGGTCCCGGCGCTCGCGGCGATGCCGCCGGACACCACCGTCGCCTTCTTCGCCCGCGAGGACGGCCGGGCCAAGGTGCCGCCTTCGCTCGCGGCCGCCGTCAAGGCGTGCGGCGGCGTGGTGGCGGTCGAGCAGACCCTCAAGGCCCGCGAGCTCCCGCGCTGGATCGTGCAGGAGGCGGCCAAGCTCGGGCTCGAGCTCGACGGCGGCGCCGCGCGCGTGCTCGTCGAGCACGTCGGCGAGCGCCAGCAGCGCCTGCTGCGCGAGCTCGAGAAGCTCGCGCTCGAGTGGGGACCCGGCACGCGCCTCGGCGTCGAGGAGGTCGAGGCAGTGGCTGCGCCCTCGGCCGAGCACCAGGTCTGGGGCTTCATCGACGCGCTGGTGTCGCGCGACCGCGCGGCGGCCGTGCGCGCCTATCTCGAGCTGCGGGCGCAGGGCGAGGCGCTTCCGCGCCTGATCCCGCTGATGGCCAAGCGCCTGCGCGAGGTCCACGCGATCGCGGCGCGCCTGGAGGCCGGGGAGTCCGCCGCCGCGCTGAAGGCCACGCTGAAGCTGAGCCCCTACGCGGCGGACCGCCGCATCAAGGACGCGCGCGGATCGGACGCCGACGCGCTGCGGCGCGCGATCATCGCCCTCGCCGACCTCGAGCTGGCCAGCCGCGGCCTGGCCGACGTCGCCGAGGACACGGCGGCCCTACGCGCGATCGACGCCATCGCGGCGTAGCGAGAGCGGGACCCGCCGGGCGCGGGGCCCGCCCGCCCCGCCGGCGACCGGCTCGAGGCGCCGGCGACTTAGCTCGCGGCGCCGGCGCGCACGCGCGCGGCGCGGGACTTCTTCCGGGCGCCCGTGTTGCGGTGCAGCGCGCCGCGCTTGACGGCCTTGTCGATCGTGGAGATCAGCTCGCGCTGCTCGGTGTCCGCGGCCTCGTCATCGCCGGACTCGACAGCCGCCTGCAGGCGGCGGAAGTAGGTCTTGATCGTCGAGGTGTAGCGACGGTTCTCCAAGCGCTCGCGCTCGGCGCGCAGGATGCGCTTCTTCTGGGAATGGATGTTGGCCATGGGCGGCCAGTGACTTTAGCGGCTCGGCCCGCTCCGGCGGCCCGCGGGTCCGGTGGCGGATCGAGGCTCTAGCCTCCCCGCGGCGTGCGCGTCGAGCCCGAAGAGCCCCAGGCCGAGCCCGCCGCGGCGACCCCGCGGCGCCGGGGCGTCGCCGGCAACACCGCGATCTTCTCGGTCGCCACCGGCCTGAGCCGGATCGCCGGGCTGATCCGCGAGGTCGTGGCCCGCAACTACTTCGGCACCAGCGGCCCCATGTCGGCCTTCACGCTGGCCTTCCAGATCCCCAACCTCGTCCGCGGGCTGTTCGCCGACGCCGCCCTCAGCGCCGCGTTCGTCCCGGTGTTCACCGAGCTGCTCGAGCAGGACCGCCGCCGGGACGCCTTCCACCTGGCCAGCACCCTCTTCTTCTGCATGCTCGCCGCGCTCGGGGCGATCACGGCGTTCTTCATCGTGTTCGCCGGGGCGGTCATGCCCCTGTTCACGGGGGACAAGTTCGACCAGCAGCTCGTCCACCTCACGGTGGGGCTGAGCCAGGTCCTGTTCCCGATCGTCGTCCTGCTCGGCATCAACGGCCTGGTCGTCGGCATCCTCAACGCCTACGACCACTTCTCGATCCCGGCGGTCGCGCCGCTGGTCTGGAACTTCGTGATCATCGGCTGCCTGATCGCGCTGCGGCCGCTGTTCCACGGCGACAAGCAGCTCTACGCCTACGCGATCGGCGTCCTGGCCGGCACGGTCGTGCAGCTCGCGATGGCGCTGCCCGTGCTGGGGCGGATCGACTTCCGCCTGCGGCCGGCCTTCGACCTGCGCGACCCGCGGGTCAAGCGCGTCTTCGTGCTCATGCTGCCGGTGACGATCGGCCTCGGCGTCATCAACTTCGACCTGGTGATCAACTCGGCGCTCGGCACGCTCGTCTCCGCGCAGGCGCCGTCGGCGATCGACGCCGCCTTCCGGATCTACATGCTGCCGCAGGGCATGTTCAGCGTCGCGCTGGCCACCGTCCTGTTCCCGACGCTGAGCCGCTACGCCGCCCGCCGCGACCTCGACGGGCTGCGGGCGACGATGTCCGTCGGCGTGCGCCAGATCTTCCTGCTGCTGGTCCCGGCGGCCGCCTACACGCTGGTGCTCGCGACTCCGATCACCCGCCTGATCTACCAGCGCGGGTCGTTCGGCACCACCTCGACGGACCTGGTGAGCACGGCGCTGTTCTGGTTCTCGTTCTCGCTGCCCTTCGCGGGCGCCAACCTGCTGCTGACGCGGACGTTCTTCTCCCTCCAGCGCCCGTGGGCCCCGACCGGCCTGGCCGCCGCCAACCTCGTCGTCAACGCGATCGTCTCCCTGGCGCTGTACAAGCCGCTGGGGGTCGCGGGCCTGGTGATCGGGACGGCGGTGGCCAGCGCGGGCATGACGCTCGGGCAGGCCTTCGTCCTGCGGCGGCTGCTGCACGGCAGCCTGGAGGGCGCCGCGACGCTCGCGGCGCTGATCCGCATCGGCGCCGCCTCCGCGCTGCTCGGCGCGGTCGCGTGGGTGACCTGGTGGGCGCTGGACCAGGCGCTCGGCCGCTCGCTGCCCGCGCAGCTCCTGTCGGTCGGCGCCGCGGCCTTCGCCGGCGCCGCCGCCTACGCGGCGGCGGTCCTGGCGCTGCGCGTCGCCGAGGCGCAGCAGATCGAGCGCCTGGTCCGCGGGCGCCTGCGCCGCGCGGGCTGACCCGTCCGGCGCCGTACCGGCGGTCCACTCTGCCCGTCGCGCCCGGCCTCGCGGGCACGCGGCCCTATCCTCGTGACGCACCGATGGCCGACCAGGCGCACATCCGCAACTTCTGCATCATCGCCCACATCGACCACGGGAAGTCGACGCTGGCCGACCGCATCCTCGAGATGACCCAGACCGTCGACGCGCGCGCGATGCGCGAGCAGGTCCTGGACACCATGGACCTCGAGCGCGAGCGCGGGATCACGATCAAGTCCCAGGCCGTGCGCGTCTTCTACACCGCGCGGGACGGCGAGACCTACCAGCTCCACCTCATCGACACCCCGGGGCACGTCGACTTCACCTACGAGGTGTCGCGCAGCCTCGCGGCGTGCGAGGGCGCGCTGCTCGTCGTCGACGCGAGCCAGGGCGTCGAGGCCCAGACCCTCGCCAACACCTACCTCGCCGTGGACGCGGGCCTCGAGCTGATCCCGTGCCTGAACAAGATCGACCTGCCGGGCGCCGAGCCCGAGCGCGTGGCCGAGGAGGTCTCCGACCTGCTGGGGGAGGACGCGAGCGCGATCAAGCGGATCTCGGGCAAGACGGGCATGGGCGTGCAGGACGTGCTGGAGGAGCTCGTGCAGAAGGTCCCGCCGCCCTCCGGCGACCCCGACGCGCCGCCGCGCGCGCTGATCTTCGACTCGGAGTTCGACCAGTACCGCGGCGTGGTCGCCTACGTCCGGGTGGTCGACGGCACGCTGACCAAGGGCCAGGCGATCCGGGCGATGGTGCAGGGCACCGAGGCCGAGATCGACGACATCGGCTTCTTCTCGCCCGGCATGACGAGCGTGGACTCGCTCAGCGCGGGCGAGGTCGGCTACCTCATCACGGGCATCAAGGACGTCACCCGGCTGCGCGTGGGCGACACGCTGACCACGCGCCACGGCGGGGCGACCCAGCCGTTGCCGGGCTACCGCGAGGTCAAGCCGATGGTGTTCTGCGGCCTGTTCCCGATCGAGTCCGACCGCTACCCCGACCTCCGCGACGCGCTGGAGAAGCTGACGCTCAACGACGCCGCGCTGGCCTGGGAGCCCGAGACGAGCGACGCCCTGGGCTTCGGCTTCCGCTGCGGCTTCCTCGGCCTGCTGCACATGGACATCGTGCGCGAGCGCCTGGAGCGCGAGTACGACCTCGACCTGATGGCGACGATGCCGTCGGTGGGCTTCGAGGTCACGCTGACCGACGGCACCGAGCTCGAGGTCCACAACCCGTCGGACTTCCCGGACCCGGCGCGGGTCGCCGAGGTGCGCGAGCCGTACGTCCGGGCGTCGATGCTCACGCCCAAGGAGTACGTCGGGACGATCATGGAGCTCTGCCAGGAGAAGCGCGGCGAGCACGCGGGCATGCACTACCTGAGCGCCGACCGGGTGCAGCTCTCCTACGACCTGCCGCTGGCCGAGATCGTGCTGGACTTCTTCGACCAGCTCAAGTCGCGCACGCGCGGCTACGCGTCGCTCGACTACGAGCTGACGGGCCTGCGGGCGAGCAACCTGGTCAAGCTCGACGTCCTGCTCGCGGGGGACCCGGTGGACGCGCTGAGCATGCTCGTCCACCGCGACAAGGCCTATCCCATCGGGCGTCTGCTGACCGAGAAGCTGCGCGAGAAGATCCCGCGCCAGCAGTACGACGTCCCGATCCAGGCGGCGATCGGCTCGAGCATCGTGGCGCGCGAGACGGTGAAGGCCTTCCGCAAGGACGTCACGGCCAAGTGCTACGGCGGCGACATCTCCCGCAAGCGCAAGCTGCTCGAGCGCCAGAAGGAGGGCAAGAAGCGCATGAAGCAGGTCGGGCGCGTCGAGGTGCCCCAGGAGGCGTTCCTGGCCGTCCTCGAGCTCGGCGGCTCGCGGTAGCGGCCCCGGCGGGCTACCTCGGGGGGATGATCGTCGGCGCTTCGCGCCCGCGCTTGCGCCACAGGCGGTGCTTGCCGTGCAGGAACCAGCGCGCGGCGTCGCGCACGCGGGCATCGCGCGGGTTGCGGGCCAGGGCGGCGCGGGTGGCCGGGCGGGGGTCCAGCCCCGTCGCGGCGCGGACGATCGCCTCGTCGTAGCGGAACTCCCAGTCGTCGGGGTCACGGGCGACCGCGGCCTCGACCGCGTGGACGGCGAGCGTGCGCCGTCCCGCGCGCGCGTCGCAGTAGGCGAGCAGCTCGAAGGGCTCGGGGCGCGACGCGAGCGCGTCGTGCGAGGCCAGGGCGTCGCCGGTGGCGGCGGCGCAGTCGCCCTGCCGGAACGCGGCGACGGCGTCGTCGAGGTGCGTCTGGGAGCGGTGGACGAGCACGGGGGTGATGGCCAGCACGTCCTGCACGCCCATGCCCGTCTTGCCCGAGATCCGCTTGATCGCGC
>JAICJK010000168.1 GCA_025928415.1 Solirubrobacteraceae bacterium
CGCCCGGCAGCGTCCGTCCGATGCAGGATCCGAACGGCCCGATCGGCCGACGCGCCCCTGCGGGGGCCATGGCATTTCCACCCCGAGGAGCACCGTGCGCCTGACCCGTCCCTCTGTCGTCCTGCTGCTCGCCCTCGCGGCGCTGCTCGCGCCTGCGGCCGCGCGGGCCGCGACGCCCGGCGTGAACATCGCCGGCGCCCCGACGCAGGACCGCGTCGACGAGGCGCTGGCCACGGGCGCCAAGCAGGTCCGCATCTTCGCCCTGTGGTCCGACTTCGAGCCGTTCGGCCCGGCGGACTTCCCCGCCCCGAGCGACCCCAACCAGCAGAACTTCCTGGCCACCTTCGACGCGGCGATCGCGCGCATCAACGCCGCGGGCGCCAAGCCGGTGCTCGTGGTCGTCGGCACGCCGGGCTGGGCCAACGGCGGCGCCGGGCCCTGGGTCCCGCCGACCGACCTGCGGGACTACGCGAGCTTCTTCGGCGAGCTCACCGCCCGCTACGGCACGCAGGTCGCGGCCTACGAGGTGTGGAACGAGGAGGACGAGAACGTCTTCTGGCAGCCCGGCCCGGACGCCGCCCGCTATGCGGCGATGCTCAAGTCCGCCTACGCCGCCGGCAAGGCCGGCAACGCGAACGCGAACATCCTGCTCGGCCCGCTGACCGGCAACGACTACCCCTTCCTGGAGCAGCTCTACGCCAACGGCGTCAAGGGCTCCTTCGACGGCGTGAGCGTCCACACCGACACCGCCTGCCTGGACCGCGGGCCGGACTCGTTCTACCGCGAGAACGGCCGCCTGGCGCGCTTCACGTTCCTGGGCTACCGCGAGGTCCGCGCCTCGATGCTGGCTCAGGGCGACGACAAGCCGATCTGGATGTCCGAGCTCGGCTGGACGTCGACCGGCGGCGCGGCGAACTCGTGCAGCCGCGGCACGTTCGCCAACCAGAAGCCGGACGGCGTCAGCGAGGCCGACCAGGCCAAGTTCCTCACGCAGGCCTACGGCTGCCTGGCGCAGGACCCCTACGTCGTGGCCGCCGACTGGTTCACCCTGCGCGACGCCTCCGGCCTGTCGCCCAACGAGCTCGACCACTACGGCCTGCTCCGCGTCAACGGCGACAGGAAGCCCTCCTACGCCGCCTTCGCGCAGATCGCCAGGACGGACGGCGGGTCGCCCGGGCCGTGCGGGGACTTCGCCCCGCCGTCGCTCTCGGTCTCCTCGCCGGTCGAGGGCCAGCAGTTCGTCGGCAAGCTGGACCTGCGCGCCTCGGCCAAGGACTCCGGCGTCGGCGTGGCCCGCATCACGTTCGGCTACGACGGCGGGCAGAAGATCCGCAACTTCACCGACCGGCTGACCAACGGCGCGTCCGTCGGCCTGACGCCGTGGCAGGGCTCCGGCAAGCTCGCGCTCGGGCCGCACACGATCGAGGTCACCGCGCTCGACCAGAACGGGAACACCGCGACGCGGACGATCCACGTCGTCAAGGTCGCCGCGGGCGCGCTGGCCGCGCGGCTCACGCCGCGCTTCAAGCTGCAGTCCAAGGTCAAGTGCAAGCGGCGCACGTGCACCTACAAGGGGCGCCTGCTGCGCGGCTCGTCGGCCAACCCGTCGCCCGGTGGCAAGGTCGCCGTCGAGTGGCAGTGGCGCAACAAGCAGCACAAGTGGCGCAAGCTCGTGGGCGGCCTCAAGCCCGCCAACAAGGCCTTCACGTTCAAGGCCAAGCTGAAGAAGGCCGGCAAGTGGCGCGTCCGGGTCGTCTACAAGGGCCAGGCGCCCTGGAAGAAGGCGACCTCGAAGTACCGGACCTTCACCGTCAAGCGCTAGCCGGGGCCGGGCCGCGCGTGCGCCACGGCGCGCCCGCGCGGTCCGAACCGGCAGACTGCCGCGGATGCGCGTGCCCTGCCTGTCCCCGGTGATCGTCGCGTGCACGGCCGTCCTGGTCGCCGCCTGCGGATCCTCGGGCGGGGAGGGGTCGGTGCCCGAGACCGTCGCCGCGAGCGCCGCGGGCGCGGCGACCAGCCCGGCGACCGGGCCGGACGCCGCGGCCTCGAGGGCCAAGCCGCTCGGCGACTGGCCGCTGTTCGGGCTGCGGCCCTCGCGGGAGAACGCGACCAACCGCGCCACGGGCATCACGGCGCGCTCCGTGCGGCACCTGCGCCGCGTGCGCGTCGCGCTGCCCGGGACCGTCGACTCCTCGCCGATCGTGCTGCGCCGGCTCCGCGTGCGCGGCGCCGCCCGCGACGTCGCCTTCGCCACGACCACCTACGGGAAGACCGTCGCCGTGGACCTCGCGCGCCATCGGATCCTGTGGACCTTCACGCCGGCCGGCTACGACCGCGTCAAGGGCACCTCGCAGATCACCAACGCCAGCCCGGCCGCCGACCCGGACCGCGCGTTCGTCTACGCCGCCTCCCCCGACGGGCTCGTCCACAAGCTCCGCGTGCGCGACGGGCGCGAGGCCCCCGGCGCCTGGCCGGTCCGCGTGACCCGCGACCCGACGCACGAGAAGCTGACCTCCTCGTTCAACGTCAGCGGATCGCGCCTGGTCGTCGTCACGGGCGGCTACATCGGCGACGCGCCGCCCTACCAGGGCCACGTCGTGTCGATCGAGCGGGCGACCGGCAAGGTCGCCGCCGTCTTCAACTCCCTGTGCTCCGACCGGCGCGAGATCATCCAGCCCAGCACCTGCGCGTCGTCGGACTCCGCGATCTGGGCGCGGTCGGGCGCCGTCGTGCTGCCCGGCTCGGGCGACCTGCTCGTGGCCACCGGCAACGCGCCGTTCGACGGTAAGGCCGACTGGGGCGACTCGGTGCTGCGCCTGGACGCCGCGACGCTGCGCCTGACGCAGAACTGGACGCCCGCCAACCAGGCCGAGCTCGAGTCGACGGACGCCGACCTGGGCTCGACGGCGCCCGCCGTCCTCGGCCACGGCCTGCTGCTGCAGGGCGGCAAGGACGCCAAGCTCGACGTCCTGCAGGCGGACAAGCTCAACGGCACGGGCGGCGCGAGCCCGCGCCAGGGCGGCCAGCTCCAGACGCTCACCGCGCCGGGCGGCGAGCAGGTCTTCACCGCGCCGGCGGTCTGGCACCGCGGCGGGCGCACGCTCGTCTTCGTCACGACCAACGGCGCGACGCAGGCCTACCGCCTGCGCGGCCGCCGCCTGCAGGGGCTGTGGGCCAACGCGCATCCCGGCACGAGCCCGGTGCTCGCCGGCGGCCTGCTCTACGTCCACGACCCCACGGGCGCCGGGCTGCGCGTCTACGCGCCGTCGACCGGGCGGGTCGTCGCCACGCTGCCGGCCGGCGGCGGACACTGGGGCAGTCCCGTGGTGACCGGCGGGCGCATCGTCCTGCCGGAGGGCGACGCGAACGACCACCTCACCCGCGGCGTCCTGGACGTGTACGAGCGGCGCTAGATTCGAAGGCGATGCCGACCGACGCACTCGAGCCCGCGGACGTCCTGCGCGCGCTGCGCGGCGGCGTGGCGACGCTCGAGGCGCTGCGCGGCCGCCTCGGCGGCGCGGATCGCGAGCAGCTCGCCTGGGCGCTCGACGACCTGGCGGCGCAGGGGCTCGTGCAGGTCTCGGGCGCGTGGGACTGCGGGCCGGGAGGGCTGTGCGGGACGAGCGCGCCGGCCACCGCCGTGCTCACGCCCGCCGGCCGCGCGGCCGCGCGCCGCGCTCAGGAGCGGCGCGGCGACCGGGGCCCGGTCACCCCGTCCGCATCGTGATCCGGCGGCGCAGGCGCCCGGGCTGCGCCGAGCCGAGCCGATCGAGGCCGCCGGTGGCGGGATCCGCCCGGCGCGCCGCGTACCGTGCAGCGCCATGCGCCTGATCGTCGCCCGCTGCGAGGTCACCTACACCGGCCGCCTGACCGCCGTGCTGCCCGAGGCGCTGCGGCTGGTCATGGTCAAGTCGGACGGGTCGGTGATGGTCCACGCCGACACCGGCGGCTACAAGCCCCAGAACTGGATGACGCCGCCCACGGTCATCGAGGAGGGCGACGGGCACATCGTCGTGCGCAAGCGGGCGGGGGCGACGGAGGACCGGCTGGACATCCGCATCGCCGAGGTCCTCAGCGACGTGACGCACGACATGGGCGAGGCGGCGGCGCTCGAGAAGGACGGCGTCGAGCGCGACCTGCAGGAGGCGCTGGCCGCGGCGCCCGGCTTCTGCGGCGAGGGCTTCCGCCTGGTCCGGCGCGAGTGGCCGACCGACATCGGGCCCGTCGACCTGATGTGCCGCGACGAGGACGACGGCTGGATCGCGGTGGAGATCAAGCGCGTCGCGACGATCGACGCCGTCGAGCAGCTCACGCGCTACCTCGAGCGCATCCGGCAGGACCCGGCCCTGGGCGCGTGCCGCGGCGTGCTCGCCGCCCAGCAGATCAAGCCGCAGGCGCGCGTGCTGGCGGAGGCGCGCGGGCTGGCCTGCGTGGAGGTCGACCTCGCGGTGCTGCGCGGCGAGCGCGAGCCGGACCTCACGCTGTTCGCCGCGGTGTAGGGGCCGCGGGCCGCGGGGCCGCGGGGTCGCGGGGTCGCGCTCGCGTCCGCTTCCGCGCTCAGCGCGCGCGGTCGCGCGCCTGGGCGAACAGCGCCGCGATCCCCGGGTCCATGAAGTAGTCGGTGCCGCCGTCGGGGCGGCCCTCGGTGGCGATCGGGAAGACGCGGCCGAGCTTGCGGGTGTAGCGCCCGGGCCAGGCGAGCAGGCCGGCGACGCCGTGGGCGCCCTTGGCCAGGTGCAGCCGGGCGGCGAGCTCGTTGCCGGCGACGCGCTGGCCGGGCGCGTCGACGAGCACGTCGAAGAGGTCGCGCGCGGGGGGCGCGAGCTTGGCGTACAGCCAGGCGGCCGCGTCGGCGTCGGCCTCGGTCCACGGCTCGGCGCCGTGGTGGGGCCGGCCACCGCGCCGGCCGGGGCCGCGGCCCCGCGGCAGCCCCGCGCCGGGGTCGGCCGCCAGGAAGGCGGCGAACCAGGCGTAGAACTCCGGGACCCGCTCCTCGGGCACGGCGACGGTGACCTGCTTGTCGGCCATCAGGCCTCCGCGGCCTCGCGGTCCTCCGCGCGGCGCCGCCCGTGGCAGTCACCGTGGTGGCGCCCGCCGGGCCCGCCGCCCGCGTGGCGGCCCCGGCCCCGGCCGCGGCCGGCCAGGAAGCGCGCGTAGAACGCGTAGAACTCGGCGACCCGCTCCTCGGGGACGTCGACGGTGACCTGCTTGTCCTGCTGGGTGGGTGTGGTGGTGGCGCTCTCCATGAGCCTCTCCTCCGGTCGGTGTGCTGTACAGGATGCCAGTATACTACCAGTAGATACTTAAGTAAAGACCGTGAGATAGGCTGCCGCCATGACCGACATCGCCTCCGCTGCGCCCGCCGTCCTCACCGAGCGGCGCGGCTCCGTCCTGCTCATCACGCTCAACCGCCCGGAGGTCCGCAACGCCGTCAACGCCGCGGTCGCCGAGGGCATCGGCGGCGCGCTGGACGAGCTCGACGCCGACGACGCGCTCACCGTCGGCATCCTCACCGGCACGGGCGGCTTCTTCTGCGCGGGGATGGACCTCGGCGCGTTCGTCAAGGGCGAGTCGCCCTGGTTCGGGGACCGCGGCTTCGCCGGGATCGCCCAGCGCGGCGCCCGCAAGCCGCTCATCGCGGCGATCGAGGGCTTCGCCGTCGCCGGCGGGTTCGAGGTCGCGATCGCCTGCGACCTGCTCGTCGCCGCGAAGGGGGCCAAGCTCGGCATCCCGGAGGCCAAGCGCTCGCTGGTCGCCGCGGGCGGCGCGCTGCTGCGCCTCCCGCGGCGGATGCCCTACCACCTGGTCATGGAGCTCGCGCTCACCGGCGACCCGATGCCGGCCGAGCGCTTCCACGAGCTCGGCGTGGTCAACCGCCTCGCCGAGCCGGGCGCGGCCGTCGACGTGGCCCTCGAGCTCGCGGCCGCGATCGCCCGCAACGGCCCGCTGGCCGTCGCCGCCTCCAAGGCCGTCATCGAGCAGCAGTACGACTGGTCGACCGAGGAGATGTGGGCCAGGCAGGGCGAGCTCTCGGGGCCGGTCTTCGCCTCCGAGGACGCGAAGGAGGGCGCGTCCGCGTTCAAGGAGAAGCGCGAGGCGGTGTGGCGCGGGCGCTGAGCGTCACGCGCGGGCGCTGAGCGTCACGCGGGCGCTGCGCCTCACTCCCCCCAAACCGTCGCGATCAGGCTGCGCGGCCCGCCGCGGTCGCGCGCCTCGCAGAGGTAGATGCCCTGCCAGGTC
>JAICJK010000668.1 GCA_025928415.1 Solirubrobacteraceae bacterium
GACGCGGCCTCCCCGCGGACGCGGCTGCGCGCGCGCGTCACGGCCGTCACCCCGCTCGGCAACCGCGTGCGCGTCGGCCTGGCGCTGCCCGAGCCGCTGACCGCGGACGTGACCCTCGCCGCCGCCGGCGGCCTCGCGCTGGCGCCCGGCACCGAGGTCGTCGTCGTGCTCAAGGCCACCGCGACGCGCCTGCTGGCGCGGGCGGGCGGCGGGGCCGGGGACCAGGGGGGCTAGGGTCGGTCGCGCGATGGACGACGGCATCCGCATCGGGGCGGCCGCGCAGGCGGTCGGGGTCAGCGTCGACACGCTGCGCCGCTGGGAGCGCGACGGGCGCGTGACCTTCGAGCGCCGCGGCGGACGGCGGGTCCTGCCGCCCGCCGAGCTCGCCCGGCTGCTGCGCGAGCGCTCGGTCAACCCGCGGTCCTCGGCTCGCAACCGCCTGACGGGCATCGTCGTCGACGTCCGCCGCGACGGGGTCATGGCCCAGGTCGACCTGGCCTGCGGGCCCTACCGCATCGTGTCGCTCATGTCGCGCGAGGCGGCCGACGAGCTCGGCCTCCAGGCCGGCGACATCGCGACCGCGGTCGTGAAGTCGACCACGGTGGTCGTCGAGCGCGCCTGAGGCGCCGCCGGGCGCCCGGGGCGCCCCGCCGCGCTCAGCGCTTCCGCGCGAGCGTCCCGCTCGAGCCCAGCACCGTGGCGCCGTCGGGCAGCGTGAGCAGCACGCGGACCGGCACGCCGCGGCGCAGCCGCAGCCGGAAGGAGGTGTGCGAGCGGCCGTCGAGGCGGTGGCGCTGGACGGGCCACCAGCCGAAGCGATCGCGCAGGCGCAGCTGCAGCACGACGGTCGAGCCCGCCGCCGCCGGGGTCACGTCCGTCACGACGCGGACGCTGCCGTGCCGCCCGCGGACGACGCGGGCGGCCACGCGGTGGTCGAGGACCACGAGCTGGACGGGCGGGCTGGCCGTCTCGCCCGCGGTCGCCTGGTAGGTGGCCGTCGTGCGCGGGACGACGGTCGTCGCGAAGCTGCCGTCGGCCCCGACGAGCGCCTGCCCGGCGGGGACCGGCCCGGAGCCGTCGTCGGCGGTGATCGTCACCTCCGTCCCCTGCGCCAGCGCGCTGCGCCCCCGCAGCGGGAACGCACGCCCCGGCCCCGCGGGCTGCGCGGGCGCCTCGAGCAGGAGGTCGTGGACCGCGACGTCGCCGCGCATCCCCGGGTGCAGCGTGCAGTAGAAGGCCGCGTCGCCGGCGGTGTCGAAGGCGTGCGAGAACGTCGCCCCGCCGGCCAGCCGGCCGGAGTCGAAGCCGCCGTCCTCGGCGGTGACCGTGTGCGCCCGCACGCTGTCGTTGGTCCACGTGACCGTGTCGCCGGTCACGACGTCCAGGTGGCTGGGGGCGTAGGCGTCGAAGCCGATGCTGTCGGTGGTGCGCGCCCCGCCGTCCGCCGCCCCCATGCCCGGGACGGCCGCCGCGCCCGGCGCGGCCATGGCGTGCCCGGGCTCCA
>JAICJK010000172.1 GCA_025928415.1 Solirubrobacteraceae bacterium
GCGGGCGGCACGGTCGCGGTCCCGGCGGGGGTGAACGGCGCCGCGGTCGGGGTGGCGGGCAGCGTGTCCGCCTTGTCGCCGGAGGAGCTCAACCCCAGCGCCCCGGCGACCGCCGCCGCGGCGAGGACGAGCACCAGCACGCCGATCCCCAGCAGCGCCGGCCGCGTGCGGCGCGGCGACCGGCCGGCGTTCAGGGCGATCCGCCCGCCCGGGTCGGCGTGGTCGATCGCCGGCACCGGGCGGACGCCGGCGAGGGCCAGCGCGGCGGCGATCCGGGCGCGAGCCTCGGGCGTCGGCTCCCGCTCGCCGAAGGCGGCCAGGAGCTGCTCGAGGGTGGCCGACCGGTCGCCCGGGCGCCCGGAGCGGGCGGCGCGGGCGATCCGCCCGGCGACCTCGAGGTCGCCCAGTGGGACGGGCCGCTCGTCACCGGGGACCATGGCGGGCATGTTGGCAAGACGGTCGGTCGCCTGACGCCCCGCGCCGGATCGCCTTACACCGGGCCGACGCGGGACGGACTACCCTGTCCGTCAGTCCGATGGCCCATCTGTTCATCTGCCCCAACTGCGGCAACCGCACCGCCGCGACCGAGCGCACCGCCGGCTTCCGCTCACAACCCAAGGGCTGCACGAAGTGCGGCTTCGGCTTCCTCTTCGAGCTGCTCGACGACTACTACCCGGCGCCCGACGCCGCCTTCTTCGCCTGCGACCAGCAGGGCAACGTGATCGCCTGCGGGCGCGGCTCCTTCGAGCTGACCGGCCTCGACGACGAGCAGGTCATCGGCCGCCCCGTGCGCCAGGTCCTCGGCCTGGCCTTCGACGAGGGCGACGACCCGGTGCAGACCGCGCTGGAGTGGGGCGTGCGCCAGCTCGGCAAGCCCGTGGCCGTCAACGCGGAGGGCGACCTCCCGGCCCGCGCCACGGCCGACCTGTTCCCCGCCTACGATGACGACGGCGGGCTCCTGCTGGTGCTCACCCCGGACAAGTAGCGCCGGCCCCCGCCCCGACCCGCCCCACCCCTTCCCGAGAGCCCCTTGACCGACCGCCGCCGCAACCTCGCCGTCCTGCTGCTCGTCGGGCTCCTGCTCGCGGGCTCCGTCGCGGCGATCGTGGCCAAGACCACGCGCCTCGGCCTGGACCTCAAGGGCGGCGTCGAGCTCGTCTACCAGGCCAAGCCCACGAAGTTCTCGGCGGTCACGGCCGACGCCGTGGAGCGTTCGATCGAGATCATGCGCAAGCGCGTCGACGCGCTCGGCGTCGCCGAGCCGGAGATCCAGCGCTCGGGCTCCGACCAGATCTCGGTGTCGCTGCCGGACGTCAAGAACGCCGACCAGGCCGCCGCGCAGGTCGGCACCACCGCGCAGCTCTTCTTCTACGACTGGGAGAAGAACGTCCTCGACCAGAACTGCAAGCCCGCCCCGACGGACTTCGCGGTCACCGGCGGCCCGAGCGCGGGCTCCGCGGCGTCGCTGTCGCAGTTCGACGCGGTGGCGCGCGCCCGCCGCTGCCCGCCCGTCACGAAGGGCATCCAGAGCGCCACCCAGACGAAGTACTACCTCGTCGACACGCAGGCCAAGAAGGTCCTCGCCGGGCCGGAGGAGAAGCAGGCCGACCTCAACGGCGTCGCCCGCGCCACGCCCAAGGGCCGGATCCAGGTCTGGAAGGTCAACCCCGGGACGATCATCGTCCAGGCCGAGTCGGCCAACACGGCGACCAGCAGCGACAAGACGGCGAAGAAGGGGCCCAACGCCTACTACGTCCTGCGCGACGACTTCTCGCTGCGCGGCACGGACATCAAGAACCCCGAGCAGAACTTCGATCCGCAGACCCAGGCGCCGAACGTCACCTTCGACTTCACGAGCGCGGGGCGCAAGAAGTGGCAGCAGACGACGCGCGCCATCGCCCAGCGCGGGGCGAACTTCGTCGCCACCAGCGACGGCCAGGTCGTCACCAGCGCCCAGCAGAAGTTCCAGCACTTCGCGATCGTGCTGGACAACCAGCTCATCTCGGTCCCGTACATCGACTACCAGCAGAACCCGGACGGGATCGACGGCGCCAACGGATCGGAGATCTCGGGCGGCTTCACGATCCAGACCGCCCAGGCGCTGGCCAACCAGCTCAAGTACGGCGCGCTGCCGGTCAACCTCGAGCTGATCTCGCAGTCGCAGGTCTCGGCGACGCTGGGCAAGGAGGCGCTGAACCAGGGCCTGATCGCGGGCATCGTCGGCTTCGCGATCGTCGCGCTGTTCCTGCTGACCTTCTACCGCTTCCTCGGCCTGATCGCGGTCGGCGCCCTGTGCGTCTACGCGATCTACCTGTTCGCGCTGATCAAGCTCATCCCGATCACGCTGACGCTGCCCGGCATCGCGGGCCTGATCCTCACCGTGGGGGTGGCCGCCGACGCGAACATCGTGATCTTCGAACGCGTCAAGGAGGAGATCCGCGCGGGCAGATCCGTGCCCGCCGGCATCGCCGCGGGCTACCGCAAGGGCCTGGCGGCGATCATCGACGCGAACGTCGTGACGTTCATGGTCGCCTTCATCCTGTTCGTGCTCTCCACGGCCGGGGTCAAGGGCTTCGCGTTCGTGCTGGGCATCGGCACGCTGGTCTCGCTGTTCACGGCGATCCTGCTCACGCAGGCCGTCCTGAGCACGATGGGCCGCTCGCGGCTGATCACCCACCCGGCCGCGCTCGGCTTCCGCAAGGGCCGCAAGGCCCCGTGGGACGGCTTCGACTTCATGGGCGCGTCGCGGTGGTTCTTCTCCGCCTCGGGCGTGATCCTGCTCATCGGCGCGCTGGCCATCGGCGCCAAGGGCCTGACCTTCGGCATCGACTTCGAGTCGGGCACCCGCGTGCGCACCGCCCTGGTCAAGCCGGCCAACGAGGACGGCATCCGCCAGGCCCTGAAGGGGACCGCGGCCGGCGCCGACGCCGAGGTCCAGCGCGTCACCGACAAGAGCCTGGGCACCAACGCCTTCCAGATCTCCACCGCCGAGCTGAAGCCCGACCAGGTCGCGCAGGTCACCGACGCGCTGCAGCGGGCCTACGGGATCCGCGGCCAGCCGGACACGCAGTCGATCGGCCCGACGTTCGGCAACACCGTCGCCAAGGGCGCGGTGATCGCGATCCTGGTGTCGCTGCTGGTGATCAGCGCCTACATCGCGCTGCGCTTCGAGTGGAAGTACGCGGTGCCGGTGGTCATCGCCCTGGCGCACGACCTCCTCATCACGGCGGGCGTCTACGCCCTGACGGGCCGGGAGGTGACGACGTCGACGGTCGCGGCGCTGCTGACCATCCTCGGCTACTCCCTCTACGACACGATCATCGTGTTCGACCGCGTGCGCGAGAACGTCCCGCGGATGCCGCGGGCCGCGTTCTCGCAGATCGTCAACCGCTCGATGAGCGAGGTGCTGACCCGGTCGCTGGCCACGTCGTTCTCGACGGCGCTGCCGATCCTGGCCCTGCTGCTGTTCGGCGGCCCGACGCTCAAGGACTTCGCCTTCGCGCTGCTCGTCGGCACGATCTCCGGCGCCTACTCGTCGATCTTCATCGCCAGCCCGGTGCTCACGCACTGGAAGGAGCGCGAGTCGGTCTACGAGCGCCGCGCGGCGCGGATCCGCCAGGAGTCCGGCGGCGTCGTGCCGGCCTACGCGGGCTCGGCGACGGGCGCTCCCGTGGACGTGGCCCCGCCGGAGCGCAAGCCGCGCCGCAGCGTGTTCGCGCCCGACGACCCCACGCAGGGCGTGTCGCGGACGGAGTTCGACGCCATGGTGCAGGACCTGCACGCCGACGCGCCGCCGCGCGGGACGGCGACCCAGGAGCACGACGACGAGCCCGATCCCGCGGCCGACCTGACCCCGGAGGACCTCGTGATCAAGGAGCCCAAGCGCCGCGACAAGCCCAAGCGCCCGCGCAACACCCGCCACGGGAGGAACCGCTGATGGGCGCACTGGCCTGGGTCATGATGGGGCTCGCCCTGTGGCACTTCACGGTGTTCCTCCCCGACCGCTTCTGGGGCGGCATCGTGGGGGCGGTCATCGGCGCGGTCCTCGGTGCGTTCCTGTTCGGGCTGTTCGTCAACGGCCTGACCGTCCCGGGGCGCGGCGACACGCACCTGCTCACCGCGCTGGAGGCGGTGCCCGGCGCGGTGATCGGCCTGGCCGCGGTCTGGCTGGAGGGCGCACGGCGCTCGGGTGCCCGCCGCCCCGCGGCCCGCGCCGCCCGCTGAGCGCCGAGCCCGGTGCCGGCGCCGCCGTTCCGTCGGCGCCCCGGCCTAGGCTGCCGGGTCTGCCCGTCCGCCTCGACATCCCCCCGTTCGACGTCGGCGCCGCGGTCGCGCTGGAAGGCGCCCTCGGCGTCTCGTTCCCGCTCGCGCAGGTCCTCGTGCGCCGGGGCCTGGGCGCTCCGGAGGCCGCGCGGGCCTGGCTGGCCGCCCGCGACGAGCACGACCCGTCGGCCTTCGCCGGGATCGAGGGCGCGGTGCAGGTCGTGCGCCGCCACGTGGCGGCCGGCTCGCGGATCACCGTCCACGGCGACTACGACGTCGACGGCGTGTGCTCCACCGCGATCCTCGTGCGGGCGCTGCGCAGCCTCGGCGCCGACGTCGACTGGTACCTGCCCAGCCGCACGGAGGACGGCTACGGCCTCGCGGCGGCGACGGTGCAGCGCCTGGCGGCCCGCGGCACCCGCCTGCTGGTCACCGCGGACTGCGCGATCACCGCGGTCGAGGAGGTGGCCGCGGCACGGGCCGCCGGCATGGACGTGGTGGTGACCGACCACCACGCCCCGCGCGCCGACGGGGTGCTGCCCGACGCGCCGCTGGTCCACCCGGCGCTGTGCGGCTACCCGTGCCCGGAGCTGTGCGCCGCGGGCGTCGCCCACAAGCTCGCGCTCGCCCTGCTGGCCGCCGCGGGGGCGGACCCGGCGACGGCGCACGAGGACCTGGACCTGGTCGCGCTGGCCACGGTCGCCGACTGCGTGCCGCTCGTGGGGGAGAACCGCCGCCTGGTCCGCGAGGGCCTGCGGGCGCTGGCCATGACGCGCAAGCCGGGCCTGCGCGCCCTGCTGCGCGTCGCGCGGGTCGACCCGTCGCGGGTGGACGCGACGTCGATCGGCTTCCGGCTGGCGCCGCGGATCAACGCGGCGGGCCGCATGCAGCGCGCCGACGCGGGCCTCGAGCTCGTCCTCACCCAGGACGAGGCGCGCGCCGCCGAGATCGCCGAGGAGCTCGACCGCCTGAACGGCGACCGCCGCCACACCGAGCAGCGCATCCTCTTCGCGGCCGAGGGCCTGCTCGCCGCGGCCGGCGAGCAGCCCGGCTACGTCCTGGCCGCCGACGACTGGCATCCCGGCGTCATCGGCATCGTCGCCTCGCGCCTGGCCGAGCGCCATCACCGTCCCGTCGTGCTGGTCGCGCTGGACGGCGAGCAGGGCACGGGGTCCGGCCGCTCGATCCCGGCCTTCGACCTGCTGGGCGGGCTGGAGGCCGCGAGCGCCCATCTGCTGCGCCACGGAGGCCACCGCGCCGCCGCGGGCTGCACGGTCGCGCGCGGCTCGGTCGACGCCTTCCGCGCCGCCTTCGCCGCGCACGCGGCGGCCACGCTGACCCCGGAGGACCTGGTGCCGCGCGAGCGGGTGGACGCCGTCGTGGCCGGCGACGAGCTCGGCGCCGCGCTGGCCGAGGAGCTCGGGCGCCTCGCGCCGTTCGGGATGGGCAACCCGCGCCCGTCGCTGCTGGTGCCCGGCGCCCGCCTGACCGACCCGCGCCCGATGGGGGAGGGCAAGCACGTGCGCTTCACCGTGCAGTCCGGCGGCGCGCGCGCCGGCGCCGTCGCGTTCGGCACGGCCTCGCTGCCCGACGGCGCGCAGGACGGCCTCGACGCCACCTTCGGCCTCGAGCTCAACGAGTTCAACGGCGCCGTCGAGCCGCGCCTGGTCCTGCGGCGCGCCTGCCCGCCGGCCCCCGCGCCCGTCACCGTCGTCGGCGAGGCCGCGGACTGGCGGGCCGCCGTCCTGGCCGACGCCGCCGCGCCGCTGGAGCGCTGGCGAGCGCCCGCCCCGCCGGCGCC